>NBTC02000001.1 GCA_002082245.2 Yersinia enterocolitica
ACAAAAAGTATAACCAGACATCTTCTATTTCATTTAACTTATTAATTTTTTTGCTGCTAGTGAGGTGTTTAAGAAAAAGACGCTCAGCAGCTTGCAACAATTGTAATTGACACAGTTTCTGTAAAAACAAGCCAAATTCCGATGTGGAACAGCTCGCATCAAGTGCATTAATGTCACAAAGTAATGATCCTTCAATAAATTCTAAAACAAACTCTCTTTTTTTGTAGCCAAAGTTACTGATCCAATCAATATAGACATCAACAGGAGAATTATCATTCAGCAAAAAATCTCGGTAACTTGCACGTAATAACTTAGGATTTAACGCCAGTGTTTTTCCAAACAGTTTAGCTTTCAGAGCACAGTTAATACCTGAATTTATAAACTTTTGATCTGCCTGCTTCTCGATCTGCTCAAGAAGCTCCTGTAATTCCTTTTTAACAACTTTATCAATTTTCTTTTTACGAATTAACTCTCGTAGGATCAGCACCAAATCACTTTCGTCTGGAAATAATTTATGTACATAGGCAATTAATTCACGAAGATCAACTTTGGGATTCTGTACTATTTGCAGTATTTTATCCGTTTTTGATTCTGCATCTTCTTCCAGAATATTTTCAAAACTCGATGACAGTTCTTCTGCTTTCTTCTCATATAACTTCCTATTATAAAATTGCGTCACAGCCGCTGACATTTCATCTGTCGATTGTAAAAATGTCCATTGTTCTGATGCAGAAGATTCATCAACCACTTCAGACACATTCCGTCCAACACTGGAATCTGTCTGGGATGTAGCATTATCACGTCCACTATTTTTCCTCTGCATTCCTCCCGGAATATCTGCAAGAGGTGGTGTGTTAATTGCCATTACGTTTTCCGCCTACTTCACGATTGATATAGGTATGAACCCATTTTTGCAGCAGTTCATCGTTGATATCTTTTTTGTTCTTTGTCGTTGTAGTGAGATTTTTCGCATCATTCTTAACATCATTAATGTCATGCATTTGGTTTTCATCTATTTCCCTTGGTTGAATAAGAAATACTCGCACGGTATTGCTGGAATTTGAGCCTTCGTAGCGAAACAAACCGCCAATAAATGGGATACTACCCAGCAAAGGTATTTTCTTACTTTCCATGTTATTTGAGTCGCGTGTATATCCGCCAACCAATAAACTTTTACCCTGAGGAACTCGCGCAACAGTGCTAATAAGTGTCCTACCAACGTTAGGTAAACTATCTACGGTTTTGTTGGCGGAATCAGACTCGTTACCATCCTCAATGTTCAGTAATAACTCAATTTGGTTCCCCCGACTAAAACGAGGGAGCACACTGATCATTGTTCCGTAGGTGACTTCTTCTAAATTAGCCGTCCTTTCTCCGACCAATTTGGTATAAAACGTATGATTATTATCAAATATGGCCGGTATATTTTCTTGAGTTAAAACCACCGGTCTTGACACCACCGACGCACGTTTTTTCTGTTCAAGTGCCTGAACCGCCGCAATAAATCGCGAGCCATCTAATGTACTTATCGAACTGGATTGATTAAAAGAAACACCAACACGAGAGCCAATCGTCACACTGCCGGACCAGTCAGCTCCCATCTGCTCGAGATCGCTTTTATCAATATCAATAATCCACAGAGACAACTCAATATGGCGTTTGGGCACATCAAGCGCTGTAACCAGTTTCTCAACGAAGTCAACCTGAGCAATCGAACCTTTTACCAGTAAACTGTTAGTCCCTGGATAGGCAATGATCTTGATATCTTCGGTGGATGAAGTGGCGCCTGAGGTGCTGATAGTTTCCAGTTTCAGCTCATTGGTCTCTTCATCCGCTAATGGGAACGCTGGCATCTTTGGAATAGCCCCGGCACGCACTTGCTGGTTGCTGGCCAGATCGGTCACCACATTAACTTTAGCTTGCTGGTTAACATCATTGTTTAATAACGATGCAACAACTTTCGCCAAACCTGGAATGACAATTTTCTCGCCACGAAGCTCATAAGTACGATCAGTGACGAATGTATTAATAAGATGAATTATGCCAATCTTTTGTCGGCCAATTTCAATCCCATCACTATTCAGATCCATTAATTTTGAGGCATTAGTAACTAATTCGACATAAATAGGTGGTCCTGACACATAGAATGTACCGTTATTTCCGCCTTTTATGGTGTATCTCTCATCATACAAACCCGATTCTTTCAGGAATGCATTGAATTCACGAGGTGTCACATTCCTTAAACTAATTAATGCATTTCGCATTTCCGATGCATCGTAGATATAGATAGCCTTTCCGTCACCATACCAGATCAACCCCATCTGTTTAGACAGCAAATCCAGCATGGCATAAGGATCGGATAAATCGAAATTTCCGCTTATTTGTTTTTTTGCCGCTAATTTACTGACAATTACCGGTTTACCCGTAAAAGGCATAGTTGATTCAAAGAAACTTTTTAACCCCTCTTTATTTGCAACATAACCATAATTATCTGCAGCATAAACAGCAGGTGTATATACAGCCAGGTTTGTAACCAGCAGCATAGGGACGATAAGTAATAATATATTCAGTGAAAGTTTATTCATAATTGTATATTTCTATCAGCATTTTTTACATAGCTCTCTCGGCGTTTTTCCTAACCGACTCTTTATGTCAGCAGAGAAATGTGAGGAGGAGGAGTATCCATATTTATAAGCCACAGAGGTCATATCACTTTTTCCTTCAATGATTTCGAGTACGGCTCTGGCCATTCTCCAACTGCACAGTTCAGCCTTAACTTTACCGCCTAATGCATAACTGCATAATCGGCGGAAGTGGGAATAAGAGACGCCGTATACCCTCCCCAAATCGTACAATGTATTCTGGCTCATTGATTGTGATAACAAATATCTCACCAGATCATAAAACTCTGACGTTCTAAGGAAATCACACAGAGGAGCGATCCATTCTTTTCTTTCAATATAGGCTGACAAAAACCACGATTCTGCTGTTGAACGGTTATTTAGCAAATTCATTCCAGCTATATTAAGATAACTGAAGTGAAAATCATGAATTTTAGCAGTTTCTATATTCCTGGCTTCATCAATAAAAGCCAATAACTTACTTAATACATCAATTCTGACCTTGTGATAAATTAGAGTGCCATATGTAACTTTTATGTGAACGTGGTCGAGTAAAAGAAGACAATCACATTCTGCTTTCCAATTAATATTGTGTTTCCCCTGGGAAATGACCAATTGCACAGCAGTGTTTTCAGACATTTTTATTAGCCACAACTCTTGGTCGGGTAAAATATATGATTTACCCTCTTTTAAAATATTTAACGGAAGTAGCATACCTTGTGCGATCATCGTTCACCTCCAGTATCAGACTTCTATTTTGTTACAAATCAGAGCAAGAACATGATTGAATAATGATGAATATGATTTTTACTTTATAGAAAAAAATCTAATCGAAGCCATCTGGTTGATGTATCGGTCTATTTTTTAAAAAAATGCAGTGGCAGAATCTTTCCACAAATATTTTTTTACATGAAAATGTGATTTCTTTATATAACTTACCGTATTTTTGTGTTTCGGCTGACTTTGTCAGTATCATACCTATCGTCCAATATTCTGATATGGCGTTCTTCAACGCAGTTGCTGTTTTTATACTATTCGGTGTTAATAGCACACTAACTGAATCGCACTGAGTTTCTTGGAGACTAAACTCTTACCCAAATGACATCAAAATCAGCCAACCGTTATCCAACCGAACTGCGGGAACGCATAGTAAAGTGCATATTCTGGCCGATCGTGCCCCCCCCATGTCAGGGTAGTTGTCGCCTCCTTCTGAAAAATAGTCAGGGGGCTGGAGATGTTGTATGGCCGTTTATTCAACAGAACGTAAAGCTGCGGTGATCGCCAAAATGTTACCTCCACATAATCAGTCTATTAATCAAATAGCGCGGCAGGAAGGTATTCCTCCCAAAACCCTTTACCACTGGCATTCGTCGGCGGGCATTGCCGAGCCAGCACTGTCTAACAGGGAAAACTCACCCCATGAGTGGTCGCAGGAGGAGCAGTTTGCCGTTATTGTTGAAACCGCACCGCTTTCTGCTCATGCTGTTGCTGAATATTGTCGCCGTAAAGGCCTCTATCCCGAGCAACTCCAGCAGTGGAAGGACGGTTTTATGCAGCCCAACCCGCGTGAAGAAAAAGCAGAGATAAAACGATTAAAAAAGGAAAACCAACAACTTAACTGTGAAATAGTCCGCAAGGACAAGGCGCTAGCCGAAGCCGCAGCGCTGTTGATATTTGTAGTGGTCAACTAAAATTGGCCACGGCACGGTAGTAGACTGTTCATAGAACAGCCGTTCGGAGTCATTGGGTGTTAAGCCCCCGTTATACCCGTGCGGGCGAAGTTCGCTGTAGTAACCCGTTATATATCGGGTGATTGCATTTCTGCCCTCCCCGAAGCTCTGGTAACCTGTCGTCGGTACCCATTCGGATTTCAGACTTCTGAAGAATCGCTCCATCGGCGCGTTGACCCAACAGTTTCCACGCCGGCTTAGGCTCTGTTTTATCCGGTAACGCCACAGTAACTGACGGTATTTTTTACTGGTGTAATGACTGCCCTGATCGCTATGGAACATGACACCCGCTGGGCGTCCCCTGAGTTCCCATGCCATCTGTAACGCTTTACCCGTTAGCGCTGAGTCCGGTGAGTGCGACATCGCCCAGCCTATGGGCTTGCGGGCAAATAGATCCAACACCACAGCCAGATAAGCCCAGCGCTTACCTGTCCAGATATAGGTCGCATCGCCACACCAAACCTCATTCGGCTGCGTTACTGCAAACTGCCGCTCCAATAGGTTCGGTATATCAACATGCTCCTGACCACCCCATTTATATTTGTGTGTGGGAATCTGGCAACTTGTCATGTTCAGCTCTGCCATTAATTTTCCGGCAAGCCAACGCCCCAGTTTTACGCCCTTATTCGTCACCATTATGGCGATATTTCGGGCACCGGCTGACCCGCCGCTGGCATGCCAGACTTCGCTAACCAGACTGCGTTTAATGGTGCGCTCGACATCTGGTGCGCGTTCTCTGTTATGCCAATACCGATAGCTGCTACGCTGAACATCAAAAGCCTTACACAGTGCTTTTACCGAATAAATCGCGCTCAATTTATCGACTATCGCGAACTGTTCAACGAGTCCGACATCAAGAGAGCGTTGCGTTGACAGATTGAATCTACAGTGGCCTTTTTTAGAATTTCATTTTCCATTTCAAACGTTGTATTCTTTTCTTCAGTTCCCGACGTTCTATTTGTTCAGGCGTAAGGGGAAGTCCAGTAGGGGTTTTACCCTGACGCTCCAATCGGAGCTTCCCCACCCATCGGCTAAGAGCTGAAAGACTGACATTCATAGCGTTAGCGGCCTCCGAATGAGAGTAATTCTGGTCAACAACCAGCTTTGCTGCTTCGAGTTTAAATTCAGCCGTAAAATATTTGGTCATGGGTCACCTGTAAAGTTATTGAGGCAAGAATAACACCTCTGGTCAGGTGGCCAAATTCACTATGCCACTACACAGATAAATGCGCTGCACGGTATGTTCCTGGAGTTCGGTGAAACAGTGAGAAAAGGACGGGCTTCTCTGGATAAAGCTGTACCCCTGGTACTGGAGCGTCTGAGAGAAAGGCTGCCTCCCTTCCTGATAGCCTTGCTGGAAGAGCAGCATCACAGGCTTAGTGACCTGGATGAGCAAATCAACGGCATCGAAAAACAGCTGAAAGCCGTGGCAAAACAAAATGAAGCCTGCCAGAAGTTGTTGGAAATCCCCGGCGTGGGGCCGCTGATCGCGACTGCCGCTGTAGCGACGATGGGAGAAGTGTCAGCCTTTAAGTCAGGGCGAGAGTTCGCCGCTTATGTAGGCCTGGTGCTGAAGCAAACGGGCTCTGGCGGTAAAGTTGCAAAATGGCGTCTGAATCGATCACGGTTTGGCATTCGAATCGATCATGATTTGGCATGCATCTCCGATCGCGATTTGGCATCACAATCGATCATGGTTTGGCATCCTGCCGATCACTCCGGGAATTAACTCTTTCTTACACGGTCTCCATTGCTGATTTTTACGCCAATGGAGGCATCAATGTCCAAAAAGAGAAAAGCCAGGAGTTCCATGGAAACCTGAACCGCCCCGGTTTTCTTGGAGAGTTTTTGAACCCGTTGTTCACGCGGCCAGATCTTTGCCAGCATGTGAAGCATAGTAGCCTTTTTCTGCTTCCATCGGCGGGATATGGCCCAGGCGTTCCAACAGTCTGCGATTGTTAAACCAGTCCACCCATTCCAGCGTCGCCAGCTCTACATCCTGACGCGTTTTCCAACTTTTTCGGTGGATCACTTCAGCCTTGTACAGACCGTTAACGCTTTCAGCCAGCGCGTTGTCGTAAGAATCACCCGTACTGCCCGTCGACGCCAACAACTCAGCATCTTTCAGCCGTTGCGTGTACGCCAGCGACACATACTGGGAACCTTTATCACTGTGATGGATGGTGCCCGAAGGCCGTCTGAACCATAGAGCCTGCTCCAGCGCATCCAGCACGAAGGTCGTTTCCATCGTTGATGAGGTTCGCCAACCTACGATAACCCCGGCAAACACATCGATAATGAACGCCACATACGCGAAGCCCTGCCAGGTGCTGACGTAGGTAAAATCTGCTACCCACAGCTGGTTCGGGCGTTCCGCCACGAATTGACGGTTTACCAAATCGCGTGGGGTCTCAGTGGCTTTGTTGCTGCGCGTCGTCTTAACACCTATGCCACGTATTACCCCCTTTATTTTCAGCTTTTTCATCAGGCGCACCACTGTACATCTGGCCACGTGGAACCCTTCGCGTTTTAACTGTTGCCAGACTTTACGGTACCCGTAAACACGGTAGTTTTCTTCAAAAACACGCTGTATTTCCGGCATAAGCTGACCATCACTCTTGTCCCGGTGACTGCGATGCTCAGGATGTTGCCGACGTTGTTGATGCCAGTAATACGTTGACGGGGCTATGTCCAGTTCATGACATATCGGCTCGATCCCATGTTCATCGCTTAGATTTTCCAGAAACGGCATTATTTCTTCCAGTGGCGGTCAATGGAATGGACGCCTCCCCCTTAACGAGGATTCAGCGTATAACGGAGGAATATAGCATAGTCGGCAACCGTAAAATGAAGGAGATAGCTATGAGCAATATAACCCTGATTGGTATCGACCTGGCTAAGAACGTATTTCATCTACATGCAGTTGATGACAAAGGTAAACAGATGAAAGTGACTAAGCTGTCACGCCTGAAACTTGCCGAGTATTTATACCGCAGTGAACCGGTAATCGTCGCAATGGAGGCTTGTGCAAGTGCCCACTACTGGGGACGGCTTTGTACATCACTGGGCCATGAGGCTCGTCTGATATCTCCGCAGTTCGTCAAGCCATTTGTCAAATCCAACAAAAATGATCGTAATGACGCACGGGCAATCTGCGAAGCTGCACTGCGTCCTGATATGAATTTTGTTCCCGTCAAAACAGTCGAGCAGCAAGCTGTACTGAGTCTTCACAGAGTTCGTGAAATGCTGATAGGCCAAAGAACGGCAACCATCAATCAGTTCAGGGGATTACTCACCGAGTTTGGATTACCTGCACCCACAGGGCGTAGGGCGCTATTCAGTATGATCCCCGCTATGATTGAAGATCTCCGAAAAATTTCACCCGCATTTCTCATTACTTGCATTAGTCAACAATGGGAACATCTCAGACAACTGGAACAACATATCAACGAAGTCACTCATCAGATTGAAATGCATGCCCGCCAGTCTGATATTGCACGCCGCTTGCAAACAATTCCAGGTATTGGCCCAATCACAGCTTCAGCACTGGATGCCTACGTTGGTAAGGCCACTCAGTTCAGAACAGGGCGACAACTGGCCGCCTGGTTGGGGTTGGTGCCCCGACAGCATTCAACAGGAGGGAAATCTGTGTTGTTGGGGACCAGCAAGCGCGGAAACAGTTATTTGCGCCAGCTGTTTGTTCATGGAGCCAGAGCAGTTGTATCTGTAGTATGCCGTTCTCCCGATGCGAGCAAGCAGGACAAAACTATTACGGGTTGGCTGACCAGAAAGCATATGAATGTAGCCGTAGTGGCTATGGCAAACCGAAATGCACGCATTGCCTGGGCCGTCATAGCCCACGAGCGTAGCTTCGACAATAATTATCGGGAACAACTGACCAACCAGTTACTCCCGGGCTGACAGAAAATATTTGATGTGTTCCTTTCCTGATTGCTACAGGTGATTTATTGACGTGATGGCGTAGACAGGTCAGACCGGTGTTGGCAAAACCCGTGGAGCTCGATAGTCAGAATTTATTGAATTAAGACTGAGCGGTCGTTTGGGAGCCAACAAGCAGATTCCATTATGGGCAGCGTATAGTCAAATAAACGCACAAACAGCCCGAATATACGACTGCGATCTTCACCTTCTGCATCAAAACAAAAAAATCACTTGGCAAAAAGGAGGCGTCCATATACGAGCTCCGCCTGGGCAAAATACGCTGAAGCCTGACGCAAGATATCGTTGCTGCGGCGCAGTTCACGGTTCTCGCGCTCTAACTCTTTTAGGCGCAGGCGTTCATTGGTTGTTAGAGCCGTTGTTGGTGAAGGGGTATGTTGTTCATGCTGACGCATCCAGGCGCGCAAAGTGTCAGCATGACAACCGATTTTCGGGGCAATCGCTCTGACAGCGTCAAGCTCCGTCGAATACTCGCCGCGGTGATCCAAAACCAATCTCACTGCCCGTTCGCGTAATTCAGGTGAATAACGATTTGATGACATTTGAGTCTCCTTTTAACGACTAGTTTAGTCTCCAGGATCCCCGGGGCGGTTCACATTTTCTGTCGATTGCCCGGCAGATATACAGTGTATTGGTCTGCAGTTTATTCGTGCGTGTGGTTATAAGGTTCATCCTGACGCATTTGGTGGACTCATCTTATGGGCTGATCCTTTACACCCGTCTGACAATGACTAAAGCATGAGAGTCTGTGGTAACAAGCTGCTGCAGGTTAGCAACTGTTTGCTGTCAGTATTTTCCATATTATGCCCGCTCGCGGGCGTAGCCGGGGATAAGAATTCCAGCGGGATGTCCTCTTTCACAAACAGTGCGTAGATCTCTTCCCGGTCCGTAAATGTTGTTTTCCCATACATCAGGATATGAAACAACGAGCGAGCCACCTTTGGCTCCTGTCTTGCCCTGGCGATAGACTGCCTTACATCTAGGTGGAATTCTCGTCTGAGGTTTTCGCAGGCGGTCAGGCCGTTTGTGAAATCCCCTTGCGGCTCTGCCAGAAATAGCTCCGCAAACTTGCCTTCCGGCTGTAGTGCCCCTTCACCCAGCAACACGACGGCATAGGCGGCAGCCTCTAGCATGCCCAACTGATCCTGAAGAGGCAGCATCTCAAAATGGCTGTTCGTACATAATGGATAATGACTTTTTTCCCAAATACAAAGCAGGTTTTTAGTATAGGAACGGCTGCGGACGAGCGGCATGCTCAGCTCGTCCAGCAGCGTACGTAAAAGCCGAAACCATAATCCGGCATGCACCCGGCGCCGGGGGAGGTCCACATGACCCACTGTGAGTGCCTGCCAAGTCAGACGGTCCATGACGGAAACGGCAAAACTGGCTTGCCGTAAATTGCCGGGGATCTTTACCCACCGATGAAAAAGTCCGAATTTTTCGCGATAGGACTCCAGCCAGCACCCGTGTATGGGGCAACTTAACATCAGGGGAAGTTTCCATGCCAGTAGTAATGCTCCCTCAGAGGGCCTGTCACCTAAACACTGGGGGCAAGCCCTGTGGATCGCCTCCGAGGGGATCCAGGCCTGCCATTGCGTGTGCGGCTTTACCTTTCGGTATGACGCCGACATCAACACCGACAACTGTGAGACATAGGTTTTTTGTGCTGAGGGGATATTGTCATCCATGCTGTCCAACAGCCAGGGTATCCAGCCGGATAAATGCATACCTCGAAGTTGCGCAAGCGTCAGCCCGCTTTTGTCTGATAAAGCATCGAGCAGTGAGGCTGATGGCGTTGTGTCGAGTTTATCCACGGTGTTATTACCGGTACAGTGTGCCAACAGTTCGCGTCGATCCAGCCGGTAACGGTGGGCGACCCGATCAAGCCAGGACGATAAAGCCTCCCCTTCGACAGGTTCGGGGTGCAATGGCCACCGAAGTATGGGGTTCATCGCAATTCCCGTTCAAATTGCCGGCGTCGCTCTGTGGGACCGGTATAATCAGACAGACTGAGTGTCCTGTGGCTGATCGCCTCCTCGCCGCTTTCTACAGCAACGACGGCTGCCGATGTCAGAAGCTGTGACAGCTCACCGATAGTGCCTTCGCAGCGGGCAAGCAGGTAACGAGCCATATCTTGTGTAGCAATCAGGGAGCGCTGCCTCAACGGGAGTGAAGTGGCGAAGCTGGCCAGCAGAGAGCAGCAGTTATCGTCAGCTTCCCACAGGGGTAATATTACAGGGTGAAACCGGTTTTCCAGTTGATCATCCGAGCGGATAGCCAGATAGGCATCACGCGTTCCCACGCCGACGATGGGGATGCGCAGTTCATTCCCCAGGAAACGCAACAGGTTGAGAAACTCCCTTCGGTTAACGCTGTTTCCCGCCAGTATGTTATGCAATTCATCGATAATCAGTATGCGCACACCAACACGTCTGAGCAGGGATAAAGCCAGTTGCTCCATTTCTGACAGTCTTTGCCGAGGGCGTACCGGCGCGCCTATGGCGGCAAGCAATGCGAGGTAGAAGCGGCTCACAGAAGGCTCAGAAGGCATTTGCACACTGATAACGGGGGTCCACTCCTGGTTAGCACTGGAGGTCGCAGGATGTGTTCGGCGAAATCTCTCCACAACCATCGATTTACCGTTATTGGTGGGACCAATCAATAACAGGTTAGGCATCCGCTGTTTTTGCGGCCAAGCATAGAGGTTTTCCAACTGGCTTAGTACATCCGGTGCTAAAGGGTAACCTATCCAGCGGTCGGTGCGAATTCGCTGGATCCGTTCAACTGCTGGCAGTCTTGCTATTTCCTGCACTGCGGGTAAAAGATGGGAAAGGTCAATGAGTGGAAAGGCGTCCATAATTACCACTCCTCAATTTGATCAAACGGCAAGAACAATGAATCGACCGCCGGCAGACTGTTATCGGTGTCCGTATTCGGTGGAACAAGCTGATGTGACGGAGCCCTTTGTGTTAAGTGCTGGCGGCGCTGCGTATCTCGCCGCATCTTACGCGTGGCGTGCTGCGCAGTGTCTACAATGTCCCGCATCTGGCGGATCATGTTAAACAATGTGACTTCATTCACCTGCTCACGCCCAAGTTGACGCAACTGGGTCATTGCCTGACGTTGTTCCCACAATGTTATTGCCGGATGTGCCAGTGTGCGGTAGGGGATTTCCAGGTAATAATGCCCCTCCGGTTCGAGTACCCAAATGCGGCTGATATCACGCAGGTCCCGACGCAGAATGAACAATAGCCCGCCTGCAGCGGGAGCTAAGTCTCTGCTGGAGTGTGATTTTCCTTTACCATCATAACTTACTCTAATCTATGTACATTCCTTGTCCAGCAAGTATCCTCTTTCAGATTGATATTGACTGGTGTCAGTTATTCGATAATCACTGCAAACCATCCCCTAATAACCTAACTGGCCATCGACAATGTGATTGCCAGTGTCTTGTGGGACATCCGTAGGGGTTTTAACTGGATAGAAGTTGTATTTGAACAGATGTAAATCAATAACCATACCTCCCCATTTTGCTACTGTTAGAATGGCTAAAAGGTATCCAACAGCCTAACCATTTGTTGTTTATAGAATTCCTATTACAATTGATATGTTTACCACAATCATCAGGTCGGAAAACGGTTAATACAGATGTTAAAATGACATATCCATTAATGAGTTAAAGTGAATCAAACCCAATAAACCCCTCTTCTATTCATTCAGTTTAAAATGAAAATATAAAAAGCACTTAGCTCCCACAGGAAAAACTTCACATGAAAATAGACTCCTTATATCTAATCGTGGTGTCGATGAGTTTACTTTTAACTCCCGTAACTTATGCCGCACTGACTAATATTGATGGTGGTCAGATTGTCACAGTTCCTGGAACTCAAACATCACCGTGGGATGAGTTCAGCCTCGCCGTTGGCTACTCCAGCACAGGTACACTAAATATTAGTAATAGCGGTGTAGTTAACAATTCTTTTGGTTATATCGGTGAGAATGCAGGTTCCATTGGCATTGCAAATGTGTCGGGTGCAGGATCGCAGTGGACCCAAACTATTTTTTCTGTTGGGACTGGCGGGCACGGCACACTCACCATTAGTGATGGAGGCATCGTTAACAATTCTTTTGGTTATATCGGTGAGAATGCGGGTTCAATTGGCATTGTTGAGGTATCTGATGCGGGTTCACAGTGGAACAGCACCCAAGGCCTTTTTGTTGGAGATTCAGGCAATGCTATGCTCACCATCCGTGATGGCGGTGTTGTTACCAGCGTAACAGGGTTTATCGGCAATAGTATCGGTTCATCGGGTATTGTTGAGGTTTCAGGCTTAGGGGCTGAGTGGAATAATACCACAGGACTCACTATTGGTCGTACTGGTAACGGCACTCTCACTATCCGCGAGGGTGGGAAGGCTAATAATACAAACAGCTATATTGGCAGGGCTGCTGGGGCCACGGGTATTGTTGACGTAATAGGGGCAGGTTCTCAGTGGAATAACAGTTCCACTCTTTCTATTGCTGAATCCGGCAACGGCACGTTGACCATTGCTGATGAAGCAACAGTTTCGGCAAGTTCAGTCACTATTGCTTCAAATGCAGCCTCCAGTGGTACCTTGAATATCGGCAATGGTAATTTGGCCGGCACCCTCAATACCGCGAGTATTACCGGAGGGGCAGGGGCGGCAATAATCAATTTTAATCATATCGATAATATTGATTTTTCACCACAGATGTCCGGTTCATTGACCGTCAATAAAATTAATAACGGCATTACTACGCTGACAGCGGTCAATAGTTACACCGGCATTACTACCGTAAGTGCTGGAGCATTGCGAGCCGGGACCGCTGGTGCATTCAGTAACCAGTCAGATTTTGTCACTGAAGCCAGTGGACGACTGGATTTAGCCGGATATGACCAAATTATCGCCAGCCTGAATAACGCCGGAGTGGTCAGCTTTAATGGTGTTCCAGGTGCAGTGCTGACCATTACAGGGGATTATATGGGTAATAATGGCTTGCTGAGTTTCAATACAGCTTTGCATGATGATAATTCCACAACCGACAGATTGGTTGTGGAAGGAAATACATCCGGTACAACACAAGTCAGTATCACCAATGCAGGTGGCGGCGGCGCAGCCACTCTGAACGGCATTGAGTTAATACAAGTGAATGGCTTATCGGAGGGGGAATTTATTAAAAACGGCAGGATTGTAGCCGGTGCATATGACTATTCATTAGCCCGCGGAGTGGGTTCCAATGCGGCTAACTGGTATTTGACCAGCACAGAAACACCGACCATTCAAGAACCTGGAGCTCCCATGATCGAGCGCCCGGAGGCAGGGGGCTATACAGCTAACCTGGCGGTCGCTAACACTATGTTCGTAACACGTTTGCACGACCGTCTGGGGGAAACCCAGTATATTGATGCACAAACCGGTGAAAAGAAAGTCACCAGTCTGTGGTTACGTAACGAGGGGGGCCATAACCGGTCACGTGATTCTCAGGATCAACTGAGGACACAATCTAACCGTTATGTCCTGCAACTGGGGGGTGACATTGCTCAGTGGAGTCATAACGAGAGAGACCGTTTTCATCTGGGGATAATGGCCGGTTACGGTAACAGCAAAAGTAAAACTGAATCTCGCTTGTCAGATTACAGTGCCCGTGCGTCAGTAGACGGCTACAGCACCGGCGTATACGGGACCTGGTATGCGAACGATACCGATAAGTCGGGCTGGTATGCGGACAGTTGGGCGCAATACAGCTGGTTTAATAACACCGTTAACGGTCAAAATTTAGTGACTGAAGAGTACCAATCCCACGGTCTGACGGCTTCTGTAGAAAGTGGTTATACCTTTAACATCGGTGAAAATACGGTTAAAAATGCCCAGTACTTCATTCAGCCAAAAGCTCAGGTGACCTGGATGGGAGTGAAAGCCGATAACCATAAAGAAGCCAATGGCACGAATATTTCTGGCGACGGTGAGGGAAATATCCAGACCCGCCTGGGCGTGAAAGCCTTTATGAGTGGTTATGCTGAGCAGGATAAAGGTAAAGACCGTGTATTCCAGCCGTTTATTGAAGCCAACTGGATACATAACACCCGGGATTTCGGCACCAATATGGACGGTATCACCGTGAAACAAGACGGCGCAGCCAATATTGCCGAGTTGAAGATGGGTATCGAAGGTCAGATTAATAAACAAGTCAATCTGTGGGGCAACGTGGGCCAGCAAATTGGTAACAAAGGCTACAGCGATACTGCGGCGATGTTAGGGGTTAAATACAACTTCTAGAATTAGTCATCGATATCAATAGATTTCACCTTCGATGTGAGCGTGGCTGCAGCGCGGCTACGTCACTTTCCCTGTGTTTTTCTAAATTTTATACTCCCCTACATGTATATCCCGCGCCCCGTAAAACTCCTCTTCCAGATTGATGATGGCTGGGGCCAGTTACTGGCTAAACACGGCCATACCGTCCCCGAATGGACCAAACTGGTCATCGAGCGGATGCTCGCCTGCGGGACCGGTGCCATGGGCGTTCGCCGATATTGTTGTGCTTCGGCTCACTGCTCTCACACTAAATACTTCTGCCAAAGTTGTAAAAGCAAAGGCTGCAGTGCCTGTGGCATGAAAGCCACCGAGCAATGGATTGCTGAGCAACAGCATGTTCTCCCCGACTGCGAATGGCAGCACATTACCTTCACCCTGCCCGATAAACTTTGGCCTGCCTTTACCAACAACTGGCCCTTGCTCAATAAACTTTTCGCCTGTGCCGCCAATACCCTGCTCAAATGGGCCAAAAAACTCGGTATCGAGATAGGTTTGTTTGTGGCCCTGCATACCTACGGTCGACAACTCAATCAGCATCCCCACATTCATCTGTCCGTCACTCGCGGAGGACTGTGTCTCAAACACGGCGTCTGGCGACCGGTTTACTTTAAAAAGAAAATTGTTGAGCTCTATTGGCGGCAGGCCGTCATTACCCTGTTACGGGGAAGTTACGCCAAGCTCGATTTACCTGCCGCCGGCTATCAACACATCCGGGACTATCGGGAGTGGTGCCAGTCGCTTGAGGTGCAGTTTCAGCGGCGCTGGAAAATCCACTTTGCCAAAAAGACCAAACACGCCCGGCAAAACGTGAATTATCTGGGGCGCTATCTGAAACGGCCGCCAATTGCTGCCTCAAAGCTGCGCCATTACAACGGCGGAGCCGTTGTTCATCATTACTATGACCACCGGACTCAGCGGCACTGCACGCAACGACTCAGCCAGGAAGAGATGTTATGGCGCTATATCAGCCATATCCCGTCACGCCATTTTAAAATGGTGAGGTATTACGGTTTCCTGGCCAACCGGAAACGGGGGGAGTTATTGCCTAAAGTCTATACCGCACTGGGGATTGAAATGAAGAAAAAACCGCAGAAACCGGGCTTTGCGTCTCTGATGAAACAATTTACCAATGTAGATCCTTACCAGTGCGTGTTGTGTGGCAGCCGGATGGTTTTTAACAGTGCGGAGGCTGGTATCCGGGCAGAAGAGTTGTTGGCGCGACGTCGGCAGGAGTTCAAAACAGAGCAATGGTTACGGCAGGCTGCATAGGGAAGATCTGCCGGAAATTTGGATTTCGCATCAAACCGGTATTTATTTTAATCAATCGTCAACTTCGCACTGACTGAGCGAATGAAACTCATGGTCCTGTCACTCTATTTTGCCTCTGACCTAAGGAAAAAAAGGGATCCAACTTCCTAACCATGAACGCAGCCTGAAGATGGCGACGGGCGATCCAGGGTTTCAGCGCGTCGGCATAATACTGGATATGGTCGATAACAAATCCTGTACGTGTCAGTGTTCGGCGAATAATGGGCAGAAAGTCGACCAGAAAGGCGGTAGCATTAGCCACTACAGCGGTATTTGGGGTGTGCTCCCAATTTTGGATCCAGCAGTGCTCAGGAGGCTGAAGTAGCCCTTTGTGTACGCTGCCATGGTAGGTACCAATGGCTAACGCCATCCAGCGCTCCAATTCGCGCAGCGTCAATACAGCCTGCTGTCCTGAAGGGTATTCGCCCCGCTGTCGGGGGTTTGAAAATGTGGTACCCGGTAAGTCATCGTGGACCATCTGCATTGCGGTACCAATGACTCTCTCGACAATGCCACCGTAGTGCGGTCGGGCTGGCGGGCGATAGCTGAGTTGGATCCCATGCTGTTGACATCCGCGGCGCAGTGCATCGCTTTTGAACTCTGCGGCATTATCCAGATATAACAGTACGGGTTTGCCGCGCATCACCCAGTCCATTTCCACCCCGAGGCGCTCCAGCCACGGACGCTTATCGCTGACTGCGTGCGCCAGACAAAGCCCCACAGAAACGGAGGACGGGGCTTCCAGCGTGACAACCATACCCAAAATAGCACGGGAAAAAACATCAATGGCTATCGTCAGATAAGGTCGACCGATAGGGGAACGGTCACGTTCATCAACAATGATGAGATCAATCACAGTATGATCGATTTGCACCTGTTCCAGGATATGGGTTATGACTGGTGGAGTACCGCCGGCACCCTGTAACTCGCGAGTGGCATTGATGCCTTCTCGGCGTCGGGAAACGATCACAGGATCTTGTCGGGAAATACGCAGGGCAACCGTGTTATACGCCGGTACGGGCAGTTTTTGGATTTTACACGCCATCTCGATGTCGCGGTAGCAGGCGGAAAGACTGCGTTTTTGCTTGGTCAAAAAGCGCTTTTGCAGCAGGTCATGGATAAGTCGTTCGACGTTTTCTGATAAGCGTCCCTTACCTTTGCCTCCTGACGATTGTCCCGGAGCCAAATCTGTTATCAGGCCCGTTCCTTGCCGGACACGTTGGATCAAAACATAAACTTGCCGCCGGGATAGATTGAGTTCTCTGGCGGCCTCATCCACGGCCTGATGACCGACGATGTCAAGAGCGGCCAGAGGAGCGATATACCGCATCCTGACGCGTGCCAGCTCCCAGTCCGTCTCTGATAAGGTGAAAACGCCAGATTCGGCAATACGTGTTTTTGTGACCCCCATACCCACCCCTTATGGTCGTGCACAGGAGCATTAAGTATAGTTGTTTTTCGTGCATATGATTTCAGATCAAAAACTGTCAGCAGTCATATGCACAAAGGCTCCCGATGCCAGCAAACTGGTGCAGGCGTCCTCTGAAAATGACAGGCATTAGGGTATACATAAATGTCATATGCTTCGAGCAGGATGAAATTTGTATATATCTTTGTATTGCTACTTTTAGTGAAAAACTAACTGGCACATCAAAATGGATAGACTTATAATGAATGTAAGATTATGTCTTACATGAGGTGCTTATGGCCAGGACAATGACAGTAGATGTTGGTGAGGAACTTCGCGACTTCATCGATTCGCTGGTTAGCGCGGGTGATTATAGAACTCAAAGCGAAGTGCTCCGTGATGCTTTGCGTTTATTGCGTGAAAAGCAGGCTGAGTCCCATTTGCAATCATTACGGGACTTGTTGGCCGAAGGTGTAAGTAGTGGCACTCCAGAAACATGGAGTAAAGATGTATTCCTACAGCGAGTAAAGGAAAGGGTTAATCTGAATGAAAGAGATTAATCTGACACCGAAAGCAATTGATGATTTGGAAAATATTTGGCTTTATGGTCAGGTACAATTTGGTGTAACCAAGGCGGATGAATATGTCGCTCGCTTTTCTGAAATATTTGATATTTTGGCCAGACATGAAATTGGCACACAACGACCTGAGTTAGGTGAAAATATTTTTTCACTCCCTATAGAGAAACATTTGATTTTTTTCGTTCCTTCAGAGTCTTATATCACTGTAATTCGTATTCTTAATCAATCACAAGATGTAAATCGTCACATTTCCTGGCGATAGAACTTTAGCCTAGGTACATGGGTAGGACTATGCCCTGCCTTCTTATGGTCAAAAACCAAGCCAACCAATACCGCCAGCTACAGAAACGTCATATCAAGCCCGTTCTTGGCAACATCTACATTGAAATGTAGTGAGCCCTTACTCTGAAAAATCTCTCAGATTTCACGTAGCATGATCGATATTCATGTACATGCTCTTATTCTGATATGGAGATCTGCAAATAAAAATAAAATTCAGTTTATTTTAGAGTAAAAAGCTTACATTACAGCCTGTATGTAACATTATTGTTTATATTCTTAAATGCTACATATTGAGGTGTTTTGTGTCTGTAAATACTAAACAAATCTATAGAGTGGCTGAGCGCTCTGAACACATGCTCACTCTTCTGACCAAACAGATTAAAGAACAAAAGGAAGAGCTGGAAGAAACGACTTATTTCCAGACTTATGCCAAGGCTGCTGTTGCCAAATTACCTAAATTGACTCGCGCAAGTGTTGACTATGCTGTCACCGAAATGGAAGAGCAAGGTTACACATTTTTGAAGAAACCGGCTGGTACATCTATAAAATATGCAATGTCACTGCAAAATATTATAGATATTTATCACCATCGCGGTGTTCCTAAATACCGTGATCGCCACGATGAAGCCTTCACGATTTTTGTTGGTAATTTGAAAGGTGGCGTATCGAAAACAGTTAGTTCTGTTTCACTTGCTCATGGATTACGTGCCCACCCTCACCTACTTTATGAAGATTTAAGAATTCTTGTTATCGACCTTGACCCTCAATCTTCAGCTACAATGTTTCTAAATCACTCTCGTTCTATTGGGGCTGTAGATACAACCTCTGCTCAGGCAATGCTACAGAATGTATCCCGCGAAGAACTTCTGTCTGAATTTGTCATTTCTTCTATTGTGCCGGGTGTTGATGTTATCCCTGCTTCTATTGAAGATGCATTTATTGCATCGCAATGGAAAGAGCTGTGTTCCGAACATCTACCTGGACAGAATATCTATACTGTTCTTAAAGAGAACATTATTGATAAACTCAATAATGATTATGACTTTATTTTTATCGATAGTGGCCCACATCTCGATGCTTTCCTGAGTAATGCTATTGCTGCATCGAACTTGCTTATGACGCCGATCCCCCCTGCCCAGGTCGATTTCCACTCCACCTTAAAGTATCTCACTCGTCTTCCTGAACTTATTGAGATGATAGAAAAATCAGGGGCTAAGTATCCCCTTCAGGGCAATATAGGATTTATGTCTAAATTGCAGAATAAAGCTGACCACAAACTTTGTCATAGCCTGGCCAAAGAGATATTTGGGGGGGATATGTTGGATGTGGCCCTACCCCGCCTTGATGGTTTTGAACGATGTGGCGAATCTTTTGATACGGTTATTTCCGCCAACCCCTCGACCTATGTTGGCAGCAGTGAAGCCTTAAAAAATGCTCGTGCTGCGGCGGAAGATTTTGCTAAAGCTGTATTCGATCGCATCGAATTTATTCGGATGAACTGAGGTAATCCATGACAAAAAAACGCCCAACCATCGGCCGGACATTTAGTGGTTCCCCTTTGTCCAATGTATCAACTGATAATTATCGTCAGATTTTTACTCTTGCCTCAGGGAAAAAAGCTGTCTTCATGTTTGAAACTATTCCAGCAGAAGATATTGCTGAACGTTCATTTGTATCTCTAGCCACAAATGGTAGAGATCAAGCAGGTGTTACAGAGGAGTCACTTCAGGACATTATCAGGACCATTCGTTTTCAACAGTTTTTCCCGGCAATTGGACGTATAATTGACGAAAAAATTGAAATTCTCGACGGGTCACGTCGCAGAGCTGCCGCATTGATTTGCCATGTCGATCTCAATGTGCTGGTTACTCAGGACGATATTGATATGGATGATGCAAGAAAACTTGCCGCTGATATTCAAACTGCAAAAGAACATAATTTACGTGAGATTGGATTGAGACTTTTACTTCTCCGCGATTCAGGCATGAACCAAAAGGAGATAGCCCAATCGGAACGCCTATCTCCTGCGAAAGTTACTCGAGCTATTCAGGCCGCATCGGTACCTGAGATAATGTTAGAACTTTTCCCTGTTCAATATGAACTAACCTATCCAGATTATAAATTATTGCTCGATATTGATGAACAATTACGGCTGCGTAGTCTCGAACTAGAAGTATTCGTTGATTCGGTTAGGACGCAAATAGAAAAAATCCCTAATGCTAATAAACTGGTCTCTGATGAACTGAAAAATGAAATAATAAAGTCGTTTCGACATGTTTTAGACGGGATTTTAGCTAAACCTGAAAAACAGGCTGTTGTTATTGAAAAATTATGGGACTTTGAAGAAAAAGATAAATACGCTCGAAAACGTATAAAGGGACGCGCTTTTAGCTATGAATTCAGCCGGTTGCCAAAAGAGTTGCAGGTAGAACTTGACCGACTTATTTTGCACACAATGAAGAAACATTTATCACAGTAATTTTATTTATTCAGTGGCGATTTAAGCCTGAAATCGCCACTGAAATCAGTACTGTAATCTGCTTGATTTATTATCCACTCATAAAAATTCGCCATCAAATAAAATTCATTAATCAATTGTTTTATATTGATATTTTGTTTTTATTATAGGGTGAAATCGCCAGTAACTTAGTGAGGTTTCTCTATTGAAAGTAGGTGAATTAGCAATGGCGAACTTTTATTGTTATGGCTCGAAATATTATCCGCCTTTTCTCCTTTCATCAAATTTAGTTAAATAAAGAAAGTTAGCCACTGCAGATTTTGACAACAGACGTTTGTCGTATCTTTTTTACTGCATATTAAGCACTATTACACTTCTCCTGATGCACTTGAATGACTCTATGCGTTGAATGTTTGGACCTAAGCGAAACGAAATTTGATCATACTCGATGAGTTTCGGTAGTTAGTTTCATAGCTGTACTTTTGGTAAATCTCCCCAGCGGGTTGTATAAGCAGGGGAGAGCATTTCCCGTTTCATCTTCCAGCCCTTATCAATACCTTGTCCCGCAAACCACACCTTCCCAATCCCTTCTCGGTTTATGCGGTCGATAAGGCACTGTTGCAAATAGCCCGTTAGGGTCAACGTTCCCTTAGGCTAAAAAACCTTAGAGGCTGAAAACGTAGCTCACCAGACGCACTTCGCCCTGAGGATGACCATAATACCAAGGTTCAGCCTGACCTTTACGCAACGCGCGCATCACCTCTATACCCTTGATCGCGGCATAAGCCGTTTTCATGGATTTGAAGCCTAACATCGAATTGATTATCCGCTTCAGTTTACCGTGATCACATTCAATCACGTTGTTGAGGTATTTCACCTGACGGTGCACCACGTCTGGCGGGCATTTGCCTTCCCGTTTCAATAACGCGAGCGCTCTGCCAGGCACTGTTGCAAAAATCTTGTGATGATAAGCTAAAGCACCATTTCGGCTGAAGGAGTAGCGTATGACCCCATTCAAAGGTCGGCATTTTCAGAGTGAAATCATCCTCTGGGCTGTTCGCTGGTATTGTAAATACGGCATCAGCTACCGCGAACTCCAGGAAATGCTCGCTGAACGGGGCGTCAATGTTGACCACACCACGATTTATCGTTGGGTACAGCGCTACGCACCTGAAATGGAAAAGCGCCTGCGATGGTACTGGCGTCATCCGACCGACCTGCTTCCCTGGCATCTGGATGAAACCTACGTCAAAATCGGCGGCAAATGGGCTTACCTGTACCGGGCCGTCGACAGCCACGGTAGAACGATTGATTTTTATCTTTCCTCTCGCCGTAATGCCCAAGCGGCTTATCGATTTTTGAAGAAGATATTAGGTAACTTACGGGATTGGGAACAGCCACGACGGATTATTACAGATAAAGCACCCACCTATGGCAGAGCGCTCGCGTTATTGAAACGGGAAGGCAAATGCCCGCCAGACGTGGTGCACCGTCAGGTGAAATACCTCAACAACGTGATTGAATGTGATCACGGTAAACTGAAGCGGATAATCAATCCGATGTTAGGCTTCAAATCCATGAAAACGGCTTATGCCGCGATCAAGGGTATAGAGGTGATGCGCGCGTTGCGTAAAGGTCAGGCTGAACCTTGGTATTATGGTCATCCTCAGGGCGAAGTGCGTCTGGTGAGCTACGTTTTCAGCCTCTAAGGTTTTTTAGCCTAAGGGAACGTTGACCCTAACGGGCTATTTGCAACAGTGCCCAAATAGTTGGGATGTGTTCATCTTGATGCAAGCAACGATAAATTTCATTAACGTCGCAATAAGCGAATTATGATATTGGAAAGCCCCTCCCTTTGATTCAATACAATTGATCATCAGTTTTATTTAGTGTGACCCATCCGAAAAAAAAAAGGGGTTATTATGCCAGTTATCACTTCAAGATCCGACGCCTTTATTATGGCGAAAAATTATCTAATTGCTTCACAAACTGAACCTCCTCGGGAACTCACCCGATTACGGGGTATCGCTGAGGTCTTAAAGTATATCTTATCCTTTGGCATTGTTGACGCTGGCGAGAAGCGTTATCAGGCGTGCCTGCAGTCGCTGGTCAGCGGATTGAGGAAATATCCAACAGAAACAGAGGTGTTCTCCTACCAGCGGGGGGACCCAAATGCATCACTGAATTTTAAATTTTGTGTGGCCGACGGTTCTGGCTTTTCCCAGAGAGTTAGTGTGAAACTTAGTCACAATGAAGAGGGACAGCAAATTCTGACCGTGGAAGCACCCGATAGTGGTGAAGCCTCATATACTATAGCATTGGATGCAGGAGCGGATATTTCTCGTTTATTGCAAATGTTTTTGGGGGCTCAGCTGAGAACCTCGGCTAATTTGAATCTGAACGGTTTAAACCTGATGGGTGTCCCCCTTCCTATGGACCTGAAAAAAGAGACAAGTTTTGCGGGGACCTTGGTGGATAGCAATCAGGTGAGGCACATTGTAAGTCTTATCCAAAATGGAAAGCTTTGTCAGACAGCGCTTTGCGGTGCAGTATTTCCAGAGAACCTCTCCATATGTGACTTACGTTTTAATGGGGTACTTCTGGATGAGAAGCAGGTGGACTGTATTCTTCAGGCCGCTGAAAAGGGACAAGCTGACCCAAAAGCGCTTTGCAGTGCTAAGTTTCGAGGAGCGAATCTGATTGGTATAGTCCTTCCTGATAACTTGGAAGGTATAACTTTTAAGGACGCCATTTTGAGTGACCAACAGATGTTGGATATACTCAAAACCATTGAGCAGGGGCGGGCTGAGGAGACTGCTCTTGAGGGGTTTGCCCTAAGCCCTCAGGTTTTAAACCACATTCAATTATATCACACTACCGCTCTTACCTCCACTGAAGATGAAAGTTCAACAGTTAGATTCGGGCCTATAACTACATTCGATAATATCGTATCACATGCTAATGAGGATCATCGAAATTTGTTTAAAGTTGAGTATAATACCGATGAAGGTACAATTAGTTTTCTTATGGGAGAGGATAAGTTAAAAACGTCAGATATGGCAGATGTTATTAGTGCAATAACCATAGATGGTAAGAATTTCTTGGAAAATTATGGTGATATCTTAAGGGCGCACCATTATAAAAATAATCCTTCAATTGCCACAAAAACACCCACACCCGGCAGCACACCTAGAATAAAAGCTGAGGGGGCTGATGAATTGAATAAATATTGTATTCCTTTTTATAATGACCACCCCGAATTGGTTAAATTCCTGAACAATTGCAAAGCATACAAATATAGTGCTCTTGATACGATTGGAGACAAATTCAAATTCCCACGAGATGGTGTTGATGATACCTCAAAACTCGCAAAAATGGAGTATTATTTTACTTCAATATATAATCACTTAAATATTTTTAATAAAGCTACGGATCCTACTTTTATCGATGAAGAGTAAGACAGATTGACTAGGTGCTGACTAAATGTGGCTCTGTCGCATCAACGGAGAGAAGATGAAAGAATGGGGGTGGCCAACAGATAAAATTGTTCCGCTGGTGACAACGCGGCACCAGCGGGATGATCAAGTTGTCCTTTGCGCATCATGTGCACTAACTCAATGCTTGCCAATATCGTCTGCGCTCGCCGAAATGAGCTGAACCCCAGCATCAGCCTTATTCGTCGTTTGATATTGCGGTGAACCTGCTCGTAAGCGTTGGGCGGACTCATATTGTTAGCTCATTTCTGTTATCACATTCTAGCCTCAGCTAAGGCAATAAACCTGAGGTGAACTATGACAATACGGTATTCGGTAATCCCCCCATTTTTAATGGAGGATAAAACATTATCCCGCCTGCAGCGGGAGCTAAGACTCTGTTAGAGAGTGACTTTCTTCAGCCATCGTAGCTCGCTATACTCCCGTGTATGCACATACCTCGACCGGCAAAACTCCTCTTCCAGATTGATGATGGTTGGGGTCAGTTACTCGCTAAACACGGCAACGTCGTCCCCGAATGGACCAAACTGGTCATTGAGCGGATGCTCGCCTGCGGGACCGGTGCCATGGGCGTTCGCCGCTATTGTTGCGCTGCTGCCCACTGTTCTCACACCAAATACTTCTGCCAAAGTTGTAAAAGCAAAGGCTGCAGCGCCTGTGGCATGAAAGCCACCGAGCAATGGATTGCTGAGCAACAACATATTCTGCCCGACTGCGAATGGCAGCACATCACCTTCACCCTGCCCGATAAACTCTGGCCCGCCTTTGCCAACAACTGGCCCCTGCTCAATAAACTCTTCGCTTGTGCCGCCAATACTCTGCTGAAATGGGCCAAAAAGCTCGATATCGAAATAGGCTTGTTTGTAGCACTGCATACCTACGGCCGCCAGCTCAATCAGTATCCGCACATTCATCTGTCCGTCACTCGCGGAGGTTTGTGCCTTAAACACGGTGTCTGGCGGCCGGTTTACTTCAAAAAGAAAATCGTTGAGCGCTATTGGCGTCAGGTCGTCATCACCCTGTTGCGGGAAAGCTACGCCTCGCTCAATTTACCTGCCGCCGGCTATCAACTCATCCGGGACTACCGGGAATGGTGCCAGTTTCTTGAGGCGCAGTTTCAGCGGCGCTGGAAAATCCACTTTGCTAAAAAGACCCAACATGCCCGGCAAAAACGTCAATTACCTCGGTCGCTATCTGAAACGGCCGCCGATAGCGGCCTCAAAACTGCGTCATTACACCGGCTGAGCCGTTGTTCATCATTACTATGACCACCAGACTCAGCAACACCGCACGCAACGACTCAGCCAGGAAGAGATGCTGTGGCGCTATATCAGCCATATCCCGTCACGCCATTTTAAGATGGTCAGGTATTACGGTTTTCTGGCCAACCGCAAACGGGGTGAGTTATTGCCGAGGGTTTATACCGCCCTGGGGATTGAAATGAAGGCAAAACCACAGAAACCGGGCTTTGCGTCACTGATGAAACAATTTACCAATGTGGATCCTTACCAGTGCGTGTTGTGTGGTAGTCGGATGGTTTTTAACAGTGCGGCAGGCGGTATCCGGGCAGAAGAGTTGTTGGCACGACGTAGGCAGGAGTTCAAAACAGAGCGATGGTTGCGGCAGGCGGCATAGGGAAGATCTGCCTGAAATTTGGATTGGGCATCAAAATGGGGGTTATTTTAACCAATCGTCAACGTCGCGCTGCCTGAGCTGACGAAACTCATGCCCTATCACCCTCTTTTGCCTCTGACCTAAGGGAAAAGAAGGGATCCAACTAATGAGATGGTCACTCCCTCCTTTCAAGCACTATGCTGAGAACAGGTATTCATCCGGAGAACCGTCATGGAAAATATTACGCTCATTGGTATCGACCTGGGTAAAAACTCTTTCCACATCCACTGTCAGGATCGCCACGGAAAAGCTGTTTTCCGTAAAAAGTTTACCAGACAAAAAATGTTTGAATTTCTGGCAACATGCCCTGCAACGACCATCGTGATGGAAGCCTGTGGTGGTGCCCATTTCATGGTCCGCAAACTATCTGAACTGGGGCATACACCAAAGCTCATATCACCCCAATTTGTTCGTCCGTTCGTCAAAACGAATAAAAATGACTTCGTTGATGCGGAGGCTATCTGTGAAGCAGAATCCCGGCCATCAATGCGGTTTGTTCAACCCAGAACAGTAGCCCGCCTGCGGCGGGAGCGGCGCTGCTGTGCAGCTTCGGGGATGTTCATGACCTGAGCGCCGATTTATACTCTGCTCTATGTTAATTTCCCCAGGTACTCATCCACATGGCTCGCAATAAATCCTCCAGAAAGCGTAAACCCGCTAAATCAGGCTACACCGCGTCAGGAACAGCCATCCCTCGCCCCCGTTATCCGAAGCGTTTTCTGGTCTCTACTCCGCCTCAAGGCGATTTTGGCGACGTCGCCGAGTTTTTCTATGATACCCCGGAGGAGACCATCCAGCACTGCGTGCGACTTGGCCCTCAGTTTTTCCTCGACACGCTGCCTTACCCACCGCTCGTCAATATTATCCGTGGATTTGAATCATCCACCGACAACACTGCAATTATAGAGTCCTTGCTGGCTGATGATTTTATCGTCGCCACAGAGCTCGGCATGGTACAAGTCTCCTTTGACCCATGGGACAAACACACCGACAACTGGGCTGACAGACCGGACGAACACGACTGCGACTGCGACTGCGGGCAGTGTGAGTGTCCTCTCTTTTATTTCACCCGCAATATCACAGGGTAAATTACCGCCGCATGTATATTCCCCGTCCGGCGAAACTGCTCTTCCAACACGACGAGGGCTGGAACCGCTTTCTCGACAAACACGGTGACACTCTCACTGATTGGACCCAACTCTCCGTCGAGCGCATGCTCGCCTGCGGCACCTGTGCCATGGGCGTTCGACGCTACTGCTGTGCCTCGCCGGACTGCACCCACTCACGTTTTTTCTGTCAGAGCTGCAAGTCTAAAGCCTGCAGTTCATGCGGAATGAAAGCAACCGAGCAGTGGATTGCCGAGCAGCAACACATCCTGCCCGACTGCGTCTGGCAACACATCACTTTTACTATGCCCCACCTGCTCTGGCCTTTTTTCAACAATAGCTGGCCCCTGCTCAATGACCTGTTTAGCTGTGCCACCCGCGCCATGCTCCGCTGGGCCCGCAAACAGGGTATCGAGGTCGGCATTTTCTGCGCCCTGCACACCTATGGCCGCCAGCTCAATCAGCATCCCCACATCCATGTCTCCGTGACCCGGGGTGGCCTCGATGTCAAAAATGACGTATGGCGCGCCCTGTTTTTTAAGAAGAAGGAAGTGGAGAAAATCTGGCGCGGGGCGGTTATTGGTCTGCTGCGCGAAAGCTACGACCGTATCAAACCCGGCAGCCTGCCGGGGCTGGGCCACATTCGCGATGAAACTCAGTGGCGACGCTATCTGAAGGCCCAGTACGGGCGTTACTGGAAAGTCCACTTCGCGAAGAAAACCCGGGGGGCCTGGCACAGCGTCAAATACCTGGGGCGTTATCTGAAGCGTCCGCCGGTAGCCGCCTCTCAGCTGCGACACTACAGCGGCGGTGCTGTGGTCCATCATTACCACGATCATCGTACGCAGCAATACAAACGCCAAACGCTGACGCAGGAAGAGATGATCGGGCGCTATATCAGCCACATTCCGGCGCGTCATTTTAAAATGGTGCGCTACTACGGTTTTTTATCCAACCGCAAGCGGGGCCTGCTGCTGCCAAAAGTGTATGAGGCCCTGAAGATGGAGGCGCGTAAAAAACCAGAGAAGCCGGGATTCGCGGTACTGATGAAGGGTTTCCTGGGCACGGATCCGTACCAATGTATCCTGTGCGGTGACCGTCTGCGTTTTGCCGGCGCGCAGACGGGGTTTCACACAACAGAATTACTGTCGGAGAGGCTGCATAAAATGGAGCAGAAACGATGGCTTCGGACGCCATCTTTGGATCAGTGTGCCTGAAATTTGAGTTTTAGATTAAAAATCCGGCGAAACTGCCATTTTTACACATTAAATAGCTTAGGCCCACGTCATTCGGGGATCTAAATCGCCACGATCCATGGTCAGGCGTTCTTGAAAGATGCGATTGAGTTTCCTAACCCAGAACGGAGTCTCAGCAGGCAATGCACGCCTTGCATCGGGTAAGAGAATCGCTTGTTAGGGATAAGGTGAAAACCTCCAATCAGATGCATGCTTTTTTACGGGAGTTTGGTGTCAGCGCCCCAAAAGGCCCTGCGTTGATAACAAATTTTGCAGAAATTCTGGAGACAAACAAATTTCCGCCCTACCTTGCAAGATTACTGCAGAAGCTGCGTGAGCATTATGGTTATCTCCTTGAACAAATTAAAGATCTGGAAACTCAACTGAAGGTATCTCTTGACGCAGATAGTACAGGCCAGCGCTTACTGACCATTCCCTGTGTCGGCCCTCTGACCGCAAGTCTACTTTCCACTCAACTGGGCGACGGAAAACAATACGGTAGCAGCCGGGATTTTGCAGCTTCAACGGGTCTGGTGCCACGTCAGTACAGTACCGGGGGACGAACCACCCTGCTGGGTATCAGCAAACGGGGTAATAAAAAGCTACGGGCATTGCTGGTACAGTGCGCCAGAGTATTCCTGCGAACACTGGAACATCGGTCGGGCAAGCTTGCCGACTGGGTCAGAGAATTATTGCTACGGAAAAATAATTTCATTGTGACCTGCGCTCCATGAACTTTAGGTTTACAATATTTCGTTGACGAAATATTCTTATAACCAAATACACACTAACTGACATTGATACAACAGTCTCAATATTGAAATATTAATATAGTTTAAGTCTTAGAAACGTTGTTTAAAGAGCCTAAGCCAATAATATTATATTTCGTCAACGAAATTTATGTAATCAAGCGACCCTGTAAATAATTCTGTGTAACTGCCACCGTATTAAAGGTGATCGCTCAGGCGGTCACCGAACTCGATAATAAAACGGCTCATCGCCAGCCGCCAGTTCTGGATCGGCATACTCCATTTTTTCGACGCATCCTTGATCGCCAGATAAATAACTTTTCGTACCGAGTCGTCTGTCGGGAACACCTTGCGCTTCTTGATGGCTGCGCGGATCACGCTGTTTAGTGACTCGATGGCATTCGTTGTGTAGATGGCCTTGCGGATATCGGGTGGATAGCCGAAGAACGTATTGAGATTTTCCCAGTGTGCACGCCAGCTTTTGCTGATTTGCGGGTATTTGTCGTCCCAGGCAACCGCGAAGTTATCCAGTGCCATCAGCGCCGCCTCTTCTGTCGGAGCCTGATATACCGTTTTCAGCCCGCCGGTGACGGCTTTGTAATCCTTCCACGAGACATATTTCAGGCTGTTGCGCACCATATGAATGATGCACAGCTGGATGTGAGTCTGCGGATACACGCTGTTTATCGCATCCGGGAAGCCCTTCAGTCCGTCCACGCAGGCAATCAGGATATCCTGAAGCCCCCGGTTTTTAAGCTCTGTCAGCACACTGAGCCAGAACTTCCCCCCTTCATTTTCTGCCAGCCACATGCCCAGCAGTTCTTTCTGGCCTTCTGTATTAATGCCCAGAGCAAGGAAGACGGCTTTGTTAATCACGCAGCCACCCTGGCGAACCTTCACCACAATACAGTCAAGATAAACAATGGGATACAGTGCATCCAGAGGTCTATTTTGCCACTCTGTCACCTGTTCTTTAACTGCATCGGTGACTTTAGATATCAGCGTGGGCGACACATCAGCATCGTACATCTCTTTGAAGGTGGCGACGATTTCACGGGTGGTCATGCCTTTGGCGTACAGGGATAAAATCTGACTGTCCATCTGCGTGATACGCGTCTGATTTTTCTTTATCAGTTGAGGCTCGAAGGTGTTTTCTCGGTCGCGAGGCGTGTTCAGTTCGATTTCACCGTCGTCGCACAACAACGTTTTGGATGAATAGCCGTTGCGGGTATTCGAGCCTGCTTTCGGGGCATTTTTCTCATGCCCCAGATGGTCAGTCAGCTCGGCATTGAGCGCCGTTTCGACGGTTAACTTCGTCAGCATGCGGGAAAATGCATTGAGGTCGGCTTCGGTTTTAAGGCCTTTAGCCAGTTCAGCCGCGAAGGCCTTGAGTTTCTTTTCGTCCATAATTTGCCTGTCTCCGTTACTGGAGTGAACATACCAAAAACAGGCAATTACACAATTTTAATTACAGTCTCAATCAAGCTGCTATACCAACACTCTAACGTGATACTCATTAATTCGCTCTATCGTTATATCCAGCAGGAGCGTCAGGCCGGCGGAGACCTGTATCAGCAACTCCCTCATCGGGGAAAACAGTATAACTATCATACCGACCAGACCCCGCGTGGCCCTATTCCCAACCGTGTTGGCATTGAGCAACGGCCTGCTGAAGCTGACCTCAAACAGCAGCCTGGCCACTTCGAAATTGATACCATTTTTGGCAAAGACCAGAAGTCATTCCTGCTGACGGTGGTCGATAAAGCCGTCAAGATGGTCATTATTCGCACGCTGCCCAACAAGCGCGCAGAGACTGTGGTAGCGGCTTTCAGGGACATCGTCGCCAATACTTTCTGCGAGTTTAAAACCCTGACTGCCGACAACGGTTCTGAATTCGCCCAGCACGAGCAGATTACGGAAATCACGGGTGCGCCGGTCTACTTTGCCCGCCCTTATCATTCCTGGGAGCGTGGGTTGAATGAACATACCCACGGGCTGAAACAGCGTTTTTACCCCAAGGGAACAGACTTCAATCAGGTCACCCATCGCAAGGTTGCTGCACTTGAACACCAGCTCAACACGCGAGGAAGAAAATCACTGGGCTATCGCACGCCGAATGAGATATTTTTAACGCACTTACAGGCGGCATAAAGCCCTACCATTTTGTTGCATTTAGACTGGGAATGGCGCGTGGGACTTTCGCCATAGCATACGCCGCTACTGCTGTACCTCGCCGGATTGCACCCATTCCTGATTTTTCTGTCATAGTTGCAAATCAAAAGGCTGCAGCACTGTTATATCTCTGACCTAAAGGTATAAAATAGATCCGCTTATGATATAGTTATTCCGTCGTGCCAGAACAATGCTGATAATAGTGTAATTCGGAGAATCTTGAAAATATTGCGCTGATTGATATTGATCTGGGTAAAAAATATTCCACAGCCGTTCTCAGGGTCACCACTGGAAAGCGGTTTTCCGTAAAAATACTCCAAACTAAAACTATTTGAATTTCTGACGCCATGCCCGGTAACAGTCATCATGATGGAGTCTATCGGTGACGCTCACTTTCTGGTGTACAAATTGACCGAACAGGGGGGTATCCCAAAAAGCTAATATTGCCACAGTTTGTTCGTCCGTACGTCAAAATTAATAAAAATGATTTCATTGATGCTGAAACAATCTGTAAAGCGGCATCACAACCTTCAATGCATATTTGTTCAGTCCAGAACAAAGCCCCAGCAGGTAATACATGTCTTGCGCAGGGTTAGAGAGCTCTTCATGTTTTTTACTGGCGCTGAGTGTTAGCCACCGGAAAGAACTCACGTTGATAACGCGCTTTGCTGAAATTTTTGGGGATAACAAATTTTTACCGTACCTCGCAAAGTTACGGCACGGTAAAATCTACGTAAACATTATGTATTACCTTCTTGAGCAACTTAAATATTTGGAGTATCAACTATAAATATCGCTGGACGTAGGACGTAGATACAGCAGTCCTGCGTTTACTGCTGATCCCCAGTGTCGGCCCTCCCTCTTACCGCAAATTTGATTTCTGCGTAGTTACGCGATGGGAAAATAGTACAGGAGCCGCAGGGATTTTGCCACTTCAGTATAGCAAAGAAAGACGAATCAACTTGTTGGTATAAGTAAGCAGGACTGGACAATAAACTGTCAAGGATTTATTGAGCTACGACAAAAGGAGAAGGGTCTTTGAAATTTATTAATAACCGGTTATTAATATATTACTTTTTTATAAATTTCACATCTAGTTTCGCGTATACTGAACATTGATGATACGAATGATCAAACAGCCTGATGATAAACCTGTGATTAGGAATAACTGATTAAAGGCAACCCGATTTTTAAGGTTTATGTGGTGCGGAACTCGTCGAGGCGCGCACATCTAACCTATTTTGACACTGAATAGCTTCATGCAAACCAATAATTTCTTCGGCATATCAGTGTAGAAAAAACGGAAGTGATCATAGATATCTAACTATCAATACTTCTTTTTTATGGGCATGCCTTTCATTACTTAAAAGGAAAGAAAGTTTCGTTGACGAAATATTCCTTTGCGGTAGCACGCCTACGGCGTGAACTAAGACTCTATTAGAGAGCGACTTTCATCAATAATCGTAACTCGCTATCATCCCGCGTATGCACATACCTCGGCCCGTGAAATTTATCTTTCAGATTGATGAGGGATGGGGCCTATTACTCGCTAAACATAGCAAATACTATCTCCGAATAGACTAAATTCGTCATCGTGCAGTGGCTTGCCGAGCAACAGCACATCCTGCCCGACTGCGACTGGCAAAATATTACCTTTACCATACCCATTTGCTTTAGTCCTTCGTCAACAACAACAACTGGCCACTGCTGAACGACCTGTTTCGCTAGGCCCGAAAGCAGGGCAGGGTGTCAAGGTCGGTATTATCTGTGCACTGCATGCCTATCGCCGCCAGCTGAATCAGCCCCCCGCACATCCACGTTTCCGTTACCCGCAGCAGCCTCGACGTCAAACGAGGCATCTGGCACACCCTGTTTATTTAAGAAGAAGCACCTGGAGGAAATATAGTGCCGTATCGTTATGCACCTACTTCGGCCAGTTATGACCATTTCAATCCCGAGTCATGACATGACTGGGCCATATCCGTGATAAGCACCAGTGCAGCACTATCTACATTAACAGTACCGGCGCCTAGGAAGTACATTTTGCCAATAACAGCCGTGGTGTCTGGCGCAGCGTAAAATACTAGGCAGCTACCTGAAACGCTCTCCAGTGGTGGCATCAAAGCTACGTCATTATCGTTGAGGTGTCATAGTTCATCAGTACTACGATCACCGCACGTAGCAGCACCACAACCAAAAAATCACACAGGAGGAGATGCTGCAGCACTACACATCAGGCAACATCATAAATTATCTGCTCAAGACAGTTGCTAACCATCACTATATTGAACACTAAATTAAAAACTTCATCTATTTATATTTTTAGGTAATTATACAAATTCAAGGTTAAACCTTATTGAAGGCATTATATCGTATTGCAAATAAATTCCATTCAGATTTAAATCAAAGTGACTCGATAACAAATACTAATCAGAAGTAGGGCAGGGGGAGATAGATTTAAGGTTTAATTGACAATCTTTTTTAAAGAAATATTTCGTTAACGAAATATTTTCACAGCTATTGCACTTTAAATGCCAAGTACTGTAGTGTTTTAGAAAGAATTGCTCAATATCAATATTATTTGGTTTATGGTGATATTTCGAGGGGTTAATTTATAATAATTAAAACCATTTATTAACATGTAGGATCTCATTTGTTATTTTTTATTACTATCTTCCACAGCGTTAATCATAGATTTAATTAAAATGCTTAATTAGTTTCTATCTGTAAATACCTATCTTGATGAAGTTTCGTACTATTGAGTAACTCTACAATATTATCATCACTTTCTGAAACTAATAGACGAGTAGTCAGCAGAGCGCCAGAACTAAAATCATCGCCACTAATTTATGAAATATTGAGATAATGGAATAGTAGGAAATATCAAAAACCATTTATTATTAAACTAGTATATATCATCAAATAAAATAGAATCAAAAGTATGTTCAATGAATATTGAACCTTGTTGCGTCAAATCAGTGGCAGTACTCATGAAAAAAATTTAATAATGCATTTTCAAAATACCACGCCGACACTTTAGACTTTTCATAGCTAGACTCACTAATATATATAATATTCAGCTCATTCAAAAAATCCGTTATCGATCAAGATTAAATTCATAACACAAAAAGTCTAAAGAATATTCTGAGATACGATCGAACATCATTCTAAAAAAAAGCATACCAGCTAATAGTCAGATATTAGTGTTGCATGCACATCACCTAAATAATAAAACTCATTTCAAAAGGGTTAACTTTTGATGAAGGTATACAGTTACGTCAAGACCAGTAGAAATATACGAACATAGTTAAATACGTTAAGTATCATCAGTTACCCATCATCGGGGCACAATGTACCATCTGAAAGATCATCTGAAAGATCATCTGAATTACTTAATACCATACTATCACTCAGAGAAGAACGGTTAATAACTGTTTCTTTTACGAAACCACAAACAGGAACAGTTATCTGATGTACACCATACTTAACATTTTGAACAACACCTGAAGCTCCCCTTTTAAGCAAAATAACAGAGTTTGGTTGGGCTTCTATTTCATTAATGACGTGCTTATATTTTGCGACAGTTTGCCGGGTTAGTGTTGTTAACTTGGAAATAGTTGATAGCCGTAATTTATCCCCTCGTCCAAGGAGGTGGCGACATGCTAATCGGATCTTAGATTCCGTTTGTGACTGACGCTTTTCATGAGTACGTTTTGCAGATAATCTTTGTCGTTCATACAGAGGCAGGGAAGGGGCTAGTGACATTGCTCCTCGATGGCAGCGGGAACAACCGGTATAGTTATCCCACGTCCAGCGAGCCACACTCTTTACAGTCGCCTTAACCTGAGACACCGTTAAATTAGCGTGGAATCCCCGACGTATAAAATTATTGTGATTATGAGCAAATGCATCGAGTCTTCTAATAAAGTTCGTGTAGGAGCTTGTATCGCGCATTGTTGCAACGATGGAGTATGCATAGAAACGTAACTCTTCAAAAATAGTACAGTGCCTGGAATGAGCAACTGCATCCATATTAGGGCCAGTACCCCAACGAGTCGCAACCAGCTCAACACTTTCTGCCAGTTCTCCAAGCTCATACTCTTTGTTGTGGATTTCGGTAGTAGCCCACCACGGATGCCCAGGCGTTTTAGCCACAGGGCCACTATAGGCCTCATCAGCGTCCATTTTCTGCGCCATAGCGCTATAGATGGCTTTCATATACTGAATAGGCTTAGCATGAGCATGTTCGGAGGTACAAACAGGAACTACAGCGTAGTAGAGGTGAGCATGGCCATTACGGCGATTACGAACAATTAGATTAGGCGCTGGCAACCCCACATCATCCCAAATATTGGCATTGGTATGATCTAGGTCGAAAATGAGCCATGAAACCATGCCGGTTCGATTAACCTGCATATAAGGATATCTAATAGCATAGTGAGCAGGACGCACTAAAGCCGCCGTTTTATTATCACTACAGCGGGGCAGATAAGGTGCTTCCGTTAAAATACGGTTGAGTGCAGTTCCTGGTTGATTAAACCTTAACTGAATCTCCGCATTAACGTATGAGCGCATTACTGTAGCCATAAAGATACTGGCCACAAAAACACGGCTTTTGAGTTGCAACTAAACGCAACTAGAGCGTCTCGATGCAAAATAATCGTTTTTTTATTAATCATACTGTTTTTTGGGCGAACAAATCCTTGCAGGCAGTCGCGACAAACAGTAAGATGGAGACCTATTCGATGTTGGTCAGTTCTTACTTACAGCGTTTGTTTGTTGCGGACTGTCTAGCTACAAGGCCTCATGTTGGCGCATGAGGCCTTTGTTTTATTTGTTAGTTACCCTTTTATCTCAACTTTGACGTGTTTAAGTTCTCCGGCCCTGTTCTTCAGGGAAGCGAGTGCGTGGGTGAAATCTTTCCAACGGCGTGGGGTTTTAGAACGAGTCGTGATTGGAAGTTCATCACCAAACACTGTTCTAAGGTTTACAATTATGCGATGTTGATCATCAGTAAGATCTTTTTCAATGATCACTCTTTCGATTGTTCCCGCTTTCGCGAGTTCAGCGAAAACACTGAGTTGCATGTTGTCTCCTCCCTTCACGAATCGTTGCTGATATACCATTATCAGTATACAATCACTCATACGCAAGCGTTTTCGGATCATTCCTGAATCATTTTCGATCGACAACAACGGGGGTATTTTTATGCAAAATTTAGCTTTTCACCTCCTTGTCTCAATTCGTCCTCGTCCCGCCACGATCCCTGCTGAAAATCATTAATCTGCCAAGCTGATGGCTCGTAAGCATTGACTAATTGTATGATGAAACGGTGAGTAAACTTATCGATCAAACTCAATAAAAAGTCGCAGCTTTATTTTCTTTATATCTATTTATCGCCTGCGTTACACAACATCTGCACGCTTAATCTGAAATCATAATCTTTTGATGTGCCAATACGTTAGAATAGGCTCTCGACTGTTAAGCTACGCAACGCTACCTATCTGCAGGATATAATAAACTCCCGTGGGTTGTTCCAATCCTGTTCTATACAGATTTTATGATATGGGCACTAGCACTGATGAGTGACTTCCGGCAACTATCTATCCTGCGAATATTTACTCAGCTTTAACTGCTTGTTGCAATATTTATTGCTGTTAACTCAGGTATTAACCGGATTGTAAAACCAATTAGAGGACGGTAGCCTTACTGATTGAAAAATTCCCTTCTCGTTGATTAAAAGGAGCCGGTTAATCATGGCTGCGCAAATTAATAATATCTACATACTATTTCCATTCATGCCACAACCACACGAATCATTCCAAAACTACCACTGATACGGGTAGTCATGTTGTGTGACGGTGAATTTTTCAGTTATTAGTGCAATGCAATTAATGATTTTAATATTGTTAAGTTTTTTAGACGTCAGCAAAAATAGAAAAGAATCGGCACTCAATCATCAAAGCGAACTCAACGATATATTGCCATCTATTTATTCTAATGGACATGATTATGAAAGTTTCAATATTTAAAAGTCTTTATTTTCAGGTGGTAGCTGCAATTGCATTAGGCGTATTGTTAGGACGCTTTTATCCATATCTCGCTATAGAGATGAAACCTCTGGGAGATGGATTTGTTAAACTCATTAAAATGATTATTGCCCCCGTGATTTTCTGCACCGTCGTAACCGGAATAGCGGGTATGGAGAATATGAAGGCCGTTGGCCGTACCGGGGCAATAGCACTGCTCTATTTTGAAATAGTCAGCACCATTGCATTATTCATTGGTTTGTTGATGGTTAACGTCGCGCAACCCGGTGTTGGTATGAATATTGACCCGACAACACTGGATCCAAAAGCGGTTGCGCTATATGTCGAACAAGCCTCACAACAAGGGCTTGTCCCCTTCTTGCTGGATATCATCCCCGGTAGTGTTGTGGGGGCATTCGCCAGTGGTAATATTTTGCAAGTATTGCTATTTGCCATTCTATTTGGATTTTCTTTGCATCGTTTGGCAGAGAAAGGTCAGTTAATCTTTAATGTTATCGGGAGTTTCTCTCATGTTATCTTTGGTATTATCAATATTATTATGCGCCTAGCACCTATTGGTGCTTTCGGTGCAATAGCCTTTACTATCGGTAAATATGGCGTAAGTAGCCTGATGCAATTGGGTCAGTTGATCATTTGCTTCTATGTTACCTGTATCCTATTTGTGGTTGTGGTGCTAGGTTCTATTGCTAAATTTAATGGTTTTAATATATTCAAATTTATCCGCTATATAAAAGAAGAACTCCTGATCGTATTGGGAACATCCTCTTCCGAATCTGTCTTACCACGTATGTTGAACAAGATGGAGAAAGCAGGATGCCAGAAATCCGTGGTGGGATTAGTTATCCCGACGGGTTACTCCTTTAATCTGGACGGTACCTCTATTTATCTGACCATGGCAATAGTATTTATCGCACAGGCGACCAACACGCATATGGATTTAATTCATCAGATAACATTATTGGCAGTGCTGTTGATCTCCTCAAAAGGGGCTGCCGGAGTAACCGGTAGTGGCTTTATTGTATTAGCCGCAACCATTTCTGCCGTTGGCTATTTGCCATTGGCTGGGTTAGCGCTGATCCTGGGGGTTGATCGCTTTATGTCAGAAGCGAGGGCTCTGACCAATCTGGTGGGTAACGGGGTTGCCACTATAGTAGTCGCCAAATGGTGTAACCAATTGGATAACGACCAATTACAGGCCGCGTTATCAAACCAAACACCACCTGATAGTGAAATAGGAAAGGGGATCTCTTCCTCCTGATAGGTCTCTAGTAAAAAACCGGGCTCATAATGGGCTATACCGCCGAATTCCACCAGATTTAGACCGGCACTACTGATAAAGAACTGATGGCATTAACGCAGAAATATCTGGGGTTTTACCGTTATGCACTGATAATGGAAACCGCATTTGAACAGGAGAGCCAAAAAACATCTCGGTCTTATGACGGACTGCCGGAATTATCTGAGACGCATAAGAAAGTCATGGAGAAAATACTGATCACGGCCAGCCATGCTGGAACAAGGATATCTGGCTTATCAGGAAACGCCCTTGCGGTATTTGATGGACAGGTAACTCAACTAGAGCTGTCATTCGATTCATGGTTTGGTATGTATCCTGAATCAATTCATGTGCTTGACTGGTTTCATATTACGATGCGGCTGACGGTGCTCATGCAATATGCAAAGGGACTGCAGGCATCAGATCCGGATACGGGTAGTAAGGTTTCGGCGCTTCTGGAAAGCAGTAAACGATACCTCTGGCATGGCAATGTAGTCGCTGCACTGGAGCATATTGATGATTGCGTGTAATACTACGGTGAACTCACATTCCAATTAATTTTCGTCCAGGTAACATGCCGTTATGTTCATCAGACGGAGAAGTAAAATGCCTAAACACTATACCCCTGAGTGTAAAATACACCACCTTGAGGCATGGCGGGCCAGCGGGCTGACTCGCCGTCAGTACTGTCAATCTCAGGGGATCAGTGAGGGGACCTTCAAGCACTGGCCTTCCCAAACAAAAAATAAATATAATCCCTCTCCCGGACTGCCCTCCGTCCTCCCGGTTCAGATAGCACGACCTTTACCGATTGATTCGTTGACCGACCCGGTCATGCTTTACCTCCCCGGGGGCTGCAGAGTGGCCTGCCAACCCGCTCAACTGGGTGATGTCTTCAAGGCCCTCAACTATGCTCAAGCCTGAACACCTGTTCCTGGCCGTCAAACCCGTCGATATGCGCCGCGGGATCGACACACTGACGCAATACGTCCAAGAGACCCTCAACGCATCCTGGCACGAGGGGGCCGCCTTCGTCTTTGCCAACAAACCGAAAACGCGCATCAAGGTGCTCCGCTGGGATAAGCACGGGGTCTGGCTCTGTGCCCGGCGCCTGCACCAGGGGCACTTCATCTGGCCCCGAGCAAACGACATCGCGTGGTCTTTGACCCCAGACCAGTTTGAATGGCTGATCACGGGGATTGACTGGCAAAAAATGCACGGTCACGACCTGTCTCGCTGGGTGCACCCGCCAGAAAATAAATCGGGCTCGTCTCAGTAAAATAAAACACCTTACCCACTGATAATAAATGGATATCCATGCTGTTGCGGGTATAATGGACAGCATGGATATCTCCGCTCTCTCGACCACAAATGACATCGACCAACTTCGCACTCTGGCTTTTACCATGGTGCAGTCACTCATGGCTCGAGATGCACTTATCCAGGAAAAAGAGCACCGTATCCGGTTGCTTGAAGAAGCATTGATGTTGGCGCGTCAACAGCGCTTCGGACGAAAAGGTGAAGCCCTCTCTGGGCTACAGCGTTCACTCTTTGAAGAAGACACTGACGCCGATATTGCCGCCGCTCAAACCCAGTTGGACGCTCTATTACCCAAAGACCGGTCAGATGAGGCTGAAAAGCGTTCAACGCCCGTCCGCAAACCGCTGGCAGAACACCTCCCTCATGTTGAGAAAGTGATGGCTCCCACATCAGACCACTGCCCTGATTGTGGGCATACGCTGCGCTTCATGCGTGATGAAATCAGCGAGCGGTTAGATTATATTCCGGCCCGCTTTGTCGTTAATCGTTATATCCGCCCCCAATACAGCTGTGATGGTTGTCAGACTGTGGTCTCTGCTTCCCTGCCTGCGACTCTCATCCCCAAAGGGCTACCTGAGGTCGGATTGGTCACACAGGTTGTGGTCAGCAAATACCGGGATTACCAACCGCTCTATCGTCAACACCCCATCTTTACCCGCAGTGGTGTGGACATCCCTGTCAGTACGCTGGCCGGTTGGGTCGGTACTGCGGGTGTTGCACTGGAGCCACTGGTTGCATTGATGCGTCTGGAATTGCTGAAAAGAACGGTGTTACATGCCGATGAAACTCCGCTGCTGATACTGGATGCCAAACAGGGGGGCAAAGCCCGCAAAGGTTATCTGTGGGCCTACGTCAGTGGGGAAAAGACGGGACCCGCCATCGTCTGCTTCGACAGCCAACCCGGGCGAGCAGCGAAATATCCACAAGCGTACCTGAGCGGCTGGCGTGGTAATCTGGTGAGCGACGGCTACGCCGCCTATCATCCCCTGAACAATGGGGGTGAAGTCGTCAACGTGGCCTGCTGGGCGCATGTGCGGCGGGGCTTTGCGGACCTGTTCAAAGCGAATCAGGATCCGCGTGCAGAAACAGCCTTGAAGATGATTGGCCAGCTTTATAAGTTGGAAAAGAGTATCCGACACCGACCGGTCGATAAAATTCGGCAGTGGCGACAACGGTACTCGAAGCCCAGGCTGGAGGCCTTGTGGGTCTGGCTGGCGTGCCAGGTTAAAGCTTGTGCGCCGGGTTCGGCGTTATATAAAGCTATCCAATATGCGCTGAATCACAAAATCGCACTTTGCCGGTTCGTGGATGATGGCGAATTACCGCTGGACAACAACCGGTGTGAGCGCGCCATCAGGCCAGTGGTGATGGGGCGGTCGAACGGGCTGTTTGCGGGGTCATTGGCGGCGGGTCAACGCGCAGCCAACATCATGAGTCTGCTGGAAACCGCGCGGCTGAACGGTCTGGAGCCGTACGCGTGGTTGAAATCGGTGCTGACGCGTTTACCGGAATGGCCGGAAGAACGGCTGTACGAACTGTTACCCTTCGCAGAAAACACCTTCACGGACTAACCGATTCTGTGTCATGCAGAACCAACCTCTTACGTCAATGTGAGTTCACCGTAGTATTACACACTTTTTCATGCTCTCGAGGACGGAGGGCAGTCCGGGGGGATTATATTTATTTTTTATCTGGGAAGGCCAGTGCTTGAAGGTCCCCTCGCTGATCCCCTGAGATTGACAGTACTGACGGCGAGTCAGCCCGCTGGCCCGCCATGCCTCAAGGTGGTATATTTTACACTCAGGGGTATAGTGTTTAGGCATTTTACTTCTCCGTCTGATGAACATAACGGCATGTTACCCAGACGAAAATTAATTGGAATGTGAGTTCACCGTAGTATTACTAATCTATTATACTTAAGCTAAATTTAAGCTCAGTCGGCATCAAAAGCATCCAACTGCCCCACGGTTAGCATACAGGTAGCTTAAGGAGAATGAATGAAGACTTATTTAATCCCCATTATCCTGATATTGCTGGCTATTATAGGGCTTATATATGCTTTTTATATGTCAGGATGGTTAATACAATTGTGCAAAGATATCTGCCCATATATAGACTAACCCACCGCCAGTCCATCGAGCTGGAAAAATATATTGTCTCGCTAAAGTGGGAGAGATAACCGGTAACTTGCGTCACCGGATATCCTGGTGTGGCTTACTTCACTTTGTGGTTCGGGTTGCCCTGTGCCGATGGCGAAGCTTCATTCCGCAGTCTCTCGTCATGCTTCACGCCATCGTCGGTGGCTTTGTGTGATTTCCCCTTCTCCGATGCCACGTCATGTTTCACCGCCATGTCGTCAGATTGCATCGCCACCGGGTGGGTCACCTTTTGTCCGTGGGCGCTGTCAGCCGCCACGCCCACGAAAGACGTCAACCCCAGTGCCAGTACTGATACCGCTAATAGTGTTTTCATCATCATAGTCATCCTCACTGTTGATTGTATTCCCCCGACAAAAGACCTGAAGACCCCTTGTCGGGGGGGACGGTTCGTCAGAAGATAACCTTCACGCCCAACATCACCGCCGTGTCACTGTAGCCTTTGTCGCCAATTTGCTGGCTCACATTGCCCCACAGGTTCACCCGTTTGTTCAACTGACCTTCAACCCCGGTTTTCAGCTCGGCAATGTTGCCCGCACCGGCCTGCGTCACCGTCACGCCGTCCATCTGTGTGCCGAAGTCTTCGGTGTTGTGCACCCAGTTCGCCTCGATAAACGGCTGGAATACCCGGTCTTTGCCTTTGTCCTGGGCACTGGACCCGTTCATAAAGGCTTTCACCCCCAGACGCGTCTGGATATTGCCATCGCCTTTGCCCGACACCTGCGTGCCATTGGCTTCTTTATGTTCATCGGCTTTCACGCCCATCCAGGTCACCTGCGCCTGTGGCTGGATAAAGACCTTCGCATTCTTGGCCGCATTCTCACCCACCTTCAGGGTGTAGCCACTTTCCACCGAGGCGGTCACCCCTTTAGATTGGTAATGCTCACTCGCCAGACCCTGACCGCTCACGCTGTTGTCAAACCAGCTGTATTGCGCCCAGCCATCGACATACAGGCCCGTCTGGTCGGCGTCATTCGCCTGCCAGGTACCGTACATCCCCAGGCTGTAGCCGTCCACCGACGCATCCGCCCGGTAACCGGTCACCCGCGAATCGGTTTTGCTCTGGCTGTTGCCGTACCCGCCCATCACCCCGAGGTGAAAGCGGCTCTGGTCCGTCGTCCACTGCGCGATATCCCCGCCCAGTTGCATCACATAGCGGTTGCTCTGGGTGCCCAGTTGGTCACGGCTGTCACGGAAACGGTTATGCCCGCCTTCGTTACGCAGCCACAGGCTGGTGACCTTCTGCTCCCCGGTCAGGGCATCAATGTATTGGGTTTCCCCCAACCGGTCGTGCAGGCGGGTGGCAAACAGGGTATTGGCCGCCGCCAGGTTGGCGATATAGCCGCTGGCTTCCGGCCGCTCTATCGGCACCACCGGATTGACCGGGTCGTCAGGGTTGACGGGGTCTACCGGGTCTACCGGGTCTACCGGGTCGGGTGGTGTCGGGTCTACCGGGTCCGGTGACAGGCTGCTACTCAGCACCCAGTTATTGGTCTGAGCACCGGCACCGCGACCGAGGAAGTAATCATAGGCCCCAGCCACAATACGCCCAACTTGGGTAAATACCCCCTCAGAAGTACCCGCCACTGTGATTAACTCAATACCGTTAAGGGTCTGACCGCCACCACCCAGCGTGTTGTTCACCTGAACACGGGTGGTCCCGGAAGTGTTCCCCTCAACAACCAACTGGTCGGTCACGGAGTTATCCTCCCCCAGGACGGTATTCATCTGGAGGAGTCCGTTGTTGCCAATGTAATCACCAGTGAGGGTCAGGATATTGCCACCGCTGCCGCCGAAGTTAACCACCCCGGCATGATTGAGTGACGCGAGGGTTTGACGGTAACCATCAAGGTCCAGTGTTCCCCCCGCCTCAGTGAGGTAATGCGAGGCGGTGCTGAATACCTGGTCGCCCCCCGCTTTGAGGGTCCCGCCCTTAACGGTGGTGTCGCCGGTGTAGCTATAGGTGCGGTCGGCAGACAACAGCAGGGTATGCGGGCTGTTTTGCGTCAGGCTGCCAGTCCCCCCCAGATTGAAATCCAGGGTATAATCGGCACTGCGCTGGAAGACCAGCTCACTCTGGTTTTGCAAGGCCTCTGTTGTGTCACCATGAAAATGAATGTCACCGGTACCATTCACCACCGTCTGGCCGGTCAATACGCCGCCTATTTCAACCATTAAAACGCCACCACTATTAATAGTGGTGTTGTTGGCAATCCCGCCATTATCGACAGTCTGGCTCCCACCATAAATGGTGGTGCCGTTGGCGGTGCCACCGGAACGGACCTTCTGCCATCCCATAGTAAGGGTGGTGCTGTTGGCGATGCCTCCATTATTGACATGCTGAGTTCCATTCTGAAAAAACGCGCGGTTGGCGGTACCACCACTATTGACAATCTGCTCTCCTTCATAGACGTAGGTGCCGTTGGCGGTACCGCCATCATTGACATTCTGAGTCCCACCATCACTAATGGTGGTGCCGTTGGCGGTACCGCCATCATTGACAATCTGCTCTCCACCACTGATGGTGGTGCCGTTGGTGGTTCCTCCAGCCTCGACAGTCTGCCCCCCATAATTAATGATAGTGTCGTTGGCCGTGCCGCCAGTATGAACCCGCTGATTTTCGCCCTCATTCAAGACTTCTCCCTCCACCACGACCCCCTCTCCGGAAACATCCTCTGTGTATGCAAATACCGACGGGGCAACGGAAAAGCTGCAGGCAAGAACAATAGCCCGCCTGCAGCGGGAGCTAAGTCTCTGCTGGAGTGTGATTTTCCTTTACCATCATAACTTACTCTAATCTATGTACATTCCTTGTCCAGCAAGTATCCTCTTTCAGATTGATATTGACTGGTGTCAGTTATTCGATAATCACTGCAAACCATCCCCTAATAACCTAACTGGCCATCGACAATGTGATTGCCAGTGTCTTGTGGGACATCCGTAGGGGTTTTAACTGGATAGAAGTTGTATTTGAACAGATGTAAATCAATAACCATACCTCCCCATTTTGCTACTGTTAGAATGGCTAAAAGGTATCCAACAGCCTAACCATTTGTTGTTTATAGAATTCCTATTACAATTGATATGTTTACCACAATCATCAGGTCGGAAAACGGTTAATACAGATGTTAAAATGACATATCCATTAATGAGTTAAAGTGAATCAAACCCAATAAACCCCTCTTCTATTCATTCAGTTTAAAATGAAAATATAAAAAGCACTTAGCTCCCACAGGAAAAACTTCACATGAAAATAGACTCCTTATATCTAATCGTGGTGTCGATGAGTTTACTTTTAACTCCCGTAACTTATGCCGCACTGACTAATATTGATGGTGGTCAGATTGTCACAGTTCCTGGAACTCAAACATCACCGTGGGATGAGTTCAGCCTCGCCGTTGGCTACTCCAGCACAGGTACACTAAATATTAGTAATAGCGGTGTAGTTAACAATTCTTTTGGTTATATCGGTGAGAATGCAGGTTCCATTGGCATTGCAAATGTGTCGGGTGCAGGATCGCAGTGGACCCAAACTATTTTTTCTGTTGGGACTGGCGGGCACGGCACACTCACCATTAGTGATGGAGGCATCGTTAACAATTCTTTTGGTTATATCGGTGAGAATGCGGGTTCAATTGGCATTGTTGAGGTATCTGATGCGGGTTCACAGTGGAACAGCACCCAAGGCCTTTTTGTTGGAGATTCAGGCAATGCTATGCTCACCATCCGTGATGGCGGTGTTGTTACCAGCGTAACAGGGTTTATCGGCAATAGTATCGGTTCATCGGGTATTGTTGAGGTTTCAGGCTTAGGGGCTGAGTGGAATAATACCACAGGACTCACTATTGGTCGTACTGGTAACGGCACTCTCACTATCCGCGAGGGTGGGAAGGCTAATAATACAAACAGCTATATTGGCAGGGCTGCTGGGGCCACGGGTATTGTTGACGTAATAGGGGCAGGTTCTCAGTGGAATAACAGTTCCACTCTTTCTATTGCTGAATCCGGCAACGGCACGTTGACCATTGCTGATGAAGCAACAGTTTCGGCAAGTTCAGTCACTATTGCTTCAAATGCAGCCTCCAGTGGTACCTTGAATATCGGCAATGGTAATTTGGCCGGCACCCTCAATACCGCGAGTATTACCGGAGGGGCAGGGGCGGCAATAATCAATTTTAATCATATCGATAATATTGATTTTTCACCACAGATGTCCGGTTCATTGACCGTCAATAAAATTAATAACGGCATTACTACGCTGACAGCGGTCAATAGTTACACCGGCATTACTACCGTAAGTGCTGGAGCATTGCGAGCCGGGACCGCTGGTGCATTCAGTAACCAGTCAGATTTTGTCACTGAAGCCAGTGGACGACTGGATTTAGCCGGATATGACCAAATTATCGCCAGCCTGAATAACGCCGGAGTGGTCAGCTTTAATGGTGTTCCAGGTGCAGTGCTGACCATTACAGGGGATTATATGGGTAATAATGGCTTGCTGAGTTTCAATACAGCTTTGCATGATGATAATTCCACAACCGACAGATTGGTTGTGGAAGGAAATACATCCGGTACAACACAAGTCAGTATCACCAATGCAGGTGGCGGCGGCGCAGCCACTCTGAACGGCATTGAGTTAATACAAGTGAATGGCTTATCGGAGGGGGAATTTATTAAAAACGGCAGGATTGTAGCCGGTGCATATGACTATTCATTAGCCCGCGGAGTGGGTTCCAATGCGGCTAACTGGTATTTGACCAGCACAGAAACACCGACCATTCAAGAACCTGGAGCTCCCATGATCGAGCGCCCGGAGGCAGGGGGCTATACAGCTAACCTGGCGGTCGCTAACACTATGTTCGTAACACGTTTGCACGACCGTCTGGGGGAAACCCAGTATATTGATGCACAAACCGGTGAAAAGAAAGTCACCAGTCTGTGGTTACGTAACGAGGGGGGCCATAACCGGTCACGTGATTCTCAGGATCAACTGAGGACACAATCTAACCGTTATGTCCTGCAACTGGGGGGTGACATTGCTCAGTGGAGTCATAACGAGAGAGACCGTTTTCATCTGGGGATAATGGCCGGTTACGGTAACAGCAAAAGTAAAACTGAATCTCGCTTGTCAGATTACAGTGCCCGTGCGTCAGTAGACGGCTACAGCACCGGCGTATACGGGACCTGGTATGCGAACGATACCGATAAGTCGGGCTGGTATGCGGACAGTTGGGCGCAATACAGCTGGTTTAATAACACCGTTAACGGTCAAAATTTAGTGACTGAAGAGTACCAATCCCACGGTCTGACGGCTTCTGTAGAAAGTGGTTATACCTTTAACATCGGTGAAAATACGGTTAAAAATGCCCAGTACTTCATTCAGCCAAAAGCTCAGGTGACCTGGATGGGAGTGAAAGCCGATAACCATAAAGAAGCCAATGGCACGAATATTTCTGGCGACGGTGAGGGAAATATCCAGACCCGCCTGGGCGTGAAAGCCTTTATGAGTGGTTATGCTGAGCAGGATAAAGGTAAAGACCGTGTATTCCAGCCGTTTATTGAAGCCAACTGGATACATAACACCCGGGATTTCGGCACCAATATGGACGGTATCACCGTGAAACAAGACGGCGCAGCCAATATTGCCGAGTTGAAGATGGGTATCGAAGGTCAGATTAATAAACAAGTCAATCTGTGGGGCAACGTGGGCCAGCAAATTGGTAACAAAGGCTACAGCGATACTGCGGCGATGTTAGGGGTTAAATACAACTTCTAGAATTAGTCATCGATATCAATAGATTTCACCTTCGATGTGAGCGTGGCTGCAGCGCGGCTACGTCACTTTCCCTGTGTTTTTCTAAATTTTATACTCCCCTACATGTATATCCCGCGCCCCGTAAAACTCCTCTTCCAGATTGATGATGGCTGGGGCCAGTTACTGGCTAAACACGGCCATACCGTCCCCGAATGGACCAAACTGGTCATCGAGCGGATGCTCGCCTGCGGGACCGGTGCCATGGGCGTTCGCCGATATTGTTGTGCTTCGGCTCACTGCTCTCACACTAAATACTTCTGCCAAAGTTGTAAAAGCAAAGGCTGCAGTGCCTGTGGCATGAAAGCCACCGAGCAATGGATTGCTGAGCAACAGCATGTTCTCCCCGACTGCGAATGGCAGCACATTACCTTCACCCTGCCCGATAAACTTTGGCCTGCCTTTACCAACAACTGGCCCTTGCTCAATAAACTTTTCGCCTGTGCCGCCAATACCCTGCTCAAATGGGCCAAAAAACTCGGTATCGAGATAGGTTTGTTTGTGGCCCTGCATACCTACGGTCGACAACTCAATCAGCATCCCCACATTCATCTGTCCGTCACTCGCGGAGGACTGTGTCTCAAACACGGCGTCTGGCGACCGGTTTACTTTAAAAAGAAAATTGTTGAGCTCTATTGGCGGCAGGCCGTCATTACCCTGTTACGGGGAAGTTACGCCAAGCTCGATTTACCTGCCGCCGGCTATCAACACATCCGGGACTATCGGGAGTGGTGCCAGTCGCTTGAGGTGCAGTTTCAGCGGCGCTGGAAAATCCACTTTGCCAAAAAGACCAAACACGCCCGGCAAAACGTGAATTATCTGGGGCGCTATCTGAAACGGCCGCCAATTGCTGCCTCAAAGCTGCGCCATTACAACGGCGGAGCCGTTGTTCATCATTACTATGACCACCGGACTCAGCGGCACTGCACGCAACGACTCAGCCAGGAAGAGATGTTATGGCGCTATATCAGCCATATCCCGTCACGCCATTTTAAAATGGTGAGGTATTACGGTTTCCTGGCCAACCGGAAACGGGGGGAGTTATTGCCTAAAGTCTATACCGCACTGGGGATTGAAATGAAGAAAAAACCGCAGAAACCGGGCTTTGCGTCTCTGATGAAACAATTTACCAATGTAGATCCTTACCAGTGCGTGTTGTGTGGCAGCCGGATGGTTTTTAACAGTGCGGAGGCTGGTATCCGGGCAGAAGAGTTGTTGGCGCGACGTCGGCAGGAGTTCAAAACAGAGCAATGGTTACGGCAGGCTGCATAGGGAAGATCTGCCGGAAATTTGGATTTCGCATCAAACCGGTATTTATTTTAATCAATCGTCAACTTCGCACTGACTGAGCGAATGAAACTCATGGTCCTGTCACTCTATTTTGCCTCTGACCTAAGGAAAAAAAGGGATCCAACTTCCTAACCATGAACGATGAGGGCCGACAGTGGGGTGCGGGAAAATAGCGGGTGGTCGCCATCAGGGCGGCGCTTATACCGCTCGGGTGTAGAAATTGTCATACATCATTCTCCAGTAAAAAATAATCTATGCCGTAGTCAGGCGTGTCTCCTGTGGAAACGGGCATAATGGGGCTGTTCGAACCATAAAGACGGTTGCCGTCATCACGGTATAAAAGGGCAGGACGCAAAGCGGCTGATGGAGGCATCTGCTCACCGGTAAAATCAGGGGCAACCGTCTCTTTCCTGCCTGATAGTGAAGGTGTTCTTCGCTCTGCGGATAAATAAAGGAAATCGTTTATGTTGAGTATTAATATATAAAAATACGCAGTAACGAACCCGGAACTATCAAAAATAGCTCATGGCATAAAAGATAAAATAAATATCGGCAGTTGTATTAAATAAATGTTAATGAATTGAGGTGGTGGTTACATATGATTTTCACACGCTATTTCACCTATTCTTTTGATGATAAATAACCTATCAGAACAATCCCAACCACGTCGAGGGGATATACAAATCATTAATCTTCTTGTGGGAAACTGAATAAAGTATATCAATAGCGACAGTAATCTCGTTAATAGAGAAAATAATGAGAAAAATTCTTTACGTATTTGTTATTACCTGTCTGTATATGTTGTCCATATAAGCTATATTGAAAGAAATACGGGGTGTATAAATGATTAAATAATACCTGTTCTCATATTTGTTTGCCCTTTATAATAAGGGTATCACCCTAAAGAATAATGAGATGTCACGGACATCATTACCGGGTCATCCTACGCCATTAAGACCGTGTTAACCGCCCCCACCGCAGTTGAAAGAGCTGCAGTAAAATCAATTGACGATGATAGGCTGCCCCGTAATGGGATGCAAAAGTGTTAACCAGGGCAGGTCTACCCCTTGCAGGTTAACTCCCGCTAAATTTACCCCCATCAGGTTAATAGCCAGAAGTGCCGTCGGGTCAGCCCGTCCCTCTCTGATAGCCTGAGCAATCTGCGCCACCGCTGGGCCATCCAGAACTGCGCCGGAAAAACTGACGCCCTGCAGATTCATCAGAAGTGTTGTCTTACGCAGGTCTGCCCCCTGGAGGTCTACCCCCTCAAGATTACACAACACCCCAGGTCTGGGGTTTCTCAGGTGAGCCTCAACAAGCGTCTGCAAGTGCTGAGAAATATAGCGCCTCAGGCCCCGCCAAATAACAATATTCCCTGGTGGGTGTTTGTTCTTATTTCCCATATACCCTCCCAGTTGCGCAAGCTTTATCGTATATCTCTCAAGTGGCGTTGATGACATTATTTGTGCTGTGTCTTTCACCATACGATCCAGTATTTCCATCTCTGTTTCTGTGAAAACCAGCTCTGCCGGTGCTTTCGGTATTTCTCTGTTCAACATTGTCAGCCAGAATATCCGCCAGCTCAGAATGCAATAACAAAACAATAAATTTGTCAGCCGTTCTGCTGAACCCAACCTGGAACGTTCAGCCTGACAGCCAGATTTCATAACTTTATGGAAAGTCTCAATTTTCCACCGATGACTGTACCGGTGCGTGTCAAGGTAGTTGTCGCCTCTGTTAGATCACGCAGCGAGGGTTTCTCGCTCCGGATTCAGCCACACTTCATCCTGCCAACTCCAGTTTCTTGTCTGCCCTGACCACCGATGCGGAGTTCGCATTTTTGCCGCTTCATACACCGATTTCCGTTTCTCCAGTAAAGCAACGTCTTCACCCCGGTGCCGTTGGCCTGGCGTTACATACCTGATACCCCTGTGGCGGTGCTCTTCGTTGTACCAACTGACGAACCCTTCCACCCAGGCTCGCGCATCTTCCAGTGTCGCGAACCCTTTCTCCGGCCACGAAGGCACGTATTTCAGCGTTCTGAACAGCGACTCCCCATACGCGTTATCGTTGCTCACCCGCGGCCGGCTGTGCGAGGCCGTTATCTTCAGCTCGGCCAGCTTCACCTGTAACGTCTGCGATTTCATCGGCGCGCCATTATCCGCATGCAGCACCCGCGGCTGCTGCCAGCACTGTTCGCTCAGTACCGTGCGGTACAACAGGTCTGCAGCATGCTCACCGCTTTCCACGGCATGGACTTCATAACCCACGATTTTGCGGCTGAATACGTCCTCAAGCAGATACAGGTAAAACCAGAGCCCCAGCTTTACAAGCTTGAACGTAAAATCAAACCTTAAAAAACTATCAGTGCGCTAACACCAAAATAGAACCAACCACTGTAGCGTGCAAACATCCACTATGAAGAGTAAAATCACAGCAGATAGTGAAAATTACCACAATAAAAATAACCACTACGGTGCTGAGGGATCCCCATAAATCAGCGCTAATAAACCAACACCATATTTCGGTAGGTTTTGGCGAGGTGATTAAGAACGGTGCTCAACACCGTTCGCTTTAAAATTAGCGGGGAATGTCACAGGACATTCTCCGCTAACGTCAGATACGAGATTACCCGCCGTGATTTAATGCTGTTGGCCTGGTATCTCAGATGTAACCCTTTGTTTTCAGCCTCGTAGCCCACAAGCCACAGCACTATTGTGCTCAGTGTCGCCAGCAGGCTCAGTCCCCGCATTCTCCCGGCTGAACGGCTGTAACTGGCCCGCAGACCGAACCCGAAGCGCTCACTTTTTTCATCCCGGAAGTTCTGCTCTATTTGCATTCGACGGCTGTACAACTTCATGATTTCGCGTGGCTTGAAGTCATCTGTGCTGCTGAAGAGCAGCCACGGTTCTGTTGCTGCGGATCGCACGTCTTTTATTTGTGCTGGACTGGTTATGTCACAACGGGAACGCTTATTTTTCCTTCCTTTTGATGCTTTTTTATGAAGGTAAAAATGGCCGTCACTGCGGGCATATTCTGCGCGGGCCAGTGTCCCTGATCCCAGATATTCCGGCCGGCTGCTGGCCTGTAATTCCTGTCGTTTGAACCAGTATTCACCCTTGCAGTTCAGCCTTATCTGGGTATTTCCCCTGATACGCCCGATAAAATCCCATCCGAGTGATTTTATATGTCTGAACCATGCATTCCTGAACCCAACATCAGTAACAATGATGACCCGGGCCTGCGGGTTAACCACACAGGAAAGAGCATCAAAAGGAACGCTTTCTGTATCAGCGGGTTCTGCTGTTTTTCTGAAGAAACTATCCAGCTTAATAAGGGGATTGAACGTCCGTCGCAAATCAGGCTGGCACGAAGTACATGGAAGGATAACCACTCCAGTCAACGGCTATAACACACAGAGATAACTGACTCGTCAGCATTGATATAATGCTATTAAAAATCAGTGGGATATCTTGGTGTAGCGACTCATTTCCCAGCAAGCGATCAACGCGTTTTATTTTATTTTTGACCTGAGCCGAGCCGGGTAAATAACGGCCGATACTGGTCAGCGTCAGTGATGCGCCATTAATTAGTGAAATGGTGGCATCCAACAAAGCATTTTGTCGGTATTTGTGAAACGGTGCTAAAGCATCATGGAAGAAGTTTTAACATACTTGGCGAGCAGGCATAGAGGTGATCTCATTGAATTGGTTGCACAATCAGTAGATCACAAAACTCTATGCCTGTCTTTTTTTACCCGCCCATTACTGGGGATTCCTCAGCACTACGGTGAGCTATACTTGACAGATTCATTGTTGTTAATGAGTAACTACCAACGAGAGTGATAGTACCCCAACGGATTAAGGCAATTAAGCTGCAAAGCTGTTGAAGGATATATCATGCACACTACAGTGGTTGGTCTACATCCACATAACAGAATAAAAAATAGTTATATATCATATAACTATTTTTTATTCTGACGTAATTGTTCAAGTAACAGCAATTCTTCTTTAGAAAGAAGCACCATCTCACCATAAACAGGTAGGTCTTTATCCTTTTTGTCCAAAAGGTGAGTGCTATGGTCATCTTCTAACATGTCGTCGCTGTCATAACCCATTTCCGTTGAAATTTGGGCTGGCTTCAACTTTGGTCGCCTATAGTGGATACAAAAATAAACAGCTTTGCCACGTTTTACTTCAGTGTAATCAAGATAACCAATCTCTTTTAACTGTTCCATTGCTTTACGAATAGTGGCGTTCTGTGTGATCGTGCGTGAAGTAAGATTAAGGCGTGCACGTAATCGTGACAAAGAGATTGGTGCAGGGTTAATTGGCAAGCTTTCTATAAAAGTATACAAAGCCTGTGCAGACTCTTTACGCGAAAGCGCGTTAATAGCTCGTAACTGGAGTAAAACCTTTTTATCAAATTGATATAGCTCAAAAATTTTCGGATCAGCCTGTAATTCAACGGTATCATTCTTCGGACTATACTTAGCCGATTGCACGAGGTGAGTTACATAATAATCGCCTGCATTATTAGAAAAAGATAATGTATTCGTGGCAATACGCTCAAGGGATGCCTCCAAACGAGCTCTAAGCCTGGCAGATGAGCGTGCGGAAGGAATGCCACATAATTTAACGAACTCAACGAAGGGGAGGCATATAGAGTTACCCAGGGCCTTATGTTTGGCAAAAGCGTGAATAATCCCAACCCATGTTTTAAAATCATTGTCCATATCCAGCCGCATGCCGGTTATTTTAATGTTTTCATAACCCTCAGATTTAACAATGGTCAGTTGCTTCAATACCGAAGTCGCGTCCATTGAATTAATCTGGCCTTGACGACCACGAGCGGTTGACTTCAATGTTGGAACAAATAACCCAAGACGCATAAGAGCAACAGGCTGAACCGTATTATTACTGTTAGGTACCAGATTAATAAGTTCACCGGTTCTCTTATCTATCTCGGAAAAAGCGGTCACTATCCCTAGATTTATAGAGTTCTTCTCTGACATAGCTGGATCCTAATTTATGCAAAAAAATCCCATTGACTCTACACAATAGATACTAACACTCACTATAGCGGTTACTTTACTCACCACAGTGGTGTTTTTCCACCACAAATCTCATATTTAGCTAACTAAAACCATATAATACAATATGTTAAGGTCAAATTAAACTGTTTACGGCCTGTTAGTTATCATCGTCCAACTTCCTTATCTCAGAGAAAAACTCAAAATCAGTATATTAAATGGGTCAAAACGGTCTTATTAATCACATCTAAGATAAAGAGAAACGGTGGATATAATGAAGAGCATTTTTAAGTAAAATAAAAACAAAAAGAGTAATTTTATTATTAATCAACAAGTTAACTTGAATTATACAATACCACATTATCCACAGACAAAACGATGTTTACTCGCCATAGTGGTTACTAGTTACTGTCCAGCGAAGTTAAACATACTTATTATAGTGGTTATAACACTAATTACAGTGGTTGTTTTACTTTCTATAGTGGATAGTAATAGCAGCTTAAGCCTTGTAGCTCTAGGCTTGGGAAGTAATGAGGATCTCTTATGATCTCTTTGAGGATCTATAATGATCTTAATAATTGGATCTAAGCTGTGGATAACAAGAAGAAATACTACTAACGTCACAACTGATAATGAGAAATACAGCATACAATTAAAAAAGTATCCAAAATAACTTTAAGCCAGTTGATCTAATAAGAGCCCCATACACACTGGACTCGAAATGAACAGACAAAATCCATCAGCATCAACACACAGCACTTTAATTATGTGACCCCATTTGCTACCTGTTCTGAGAACAGGTTATCGTTCAGCCTGCTCTGTACTTTCGAGGCTGGACCGTTGAACTAGTTACACATATCCGTACCCTGGCGACAATACTGATACGTGTTCTCACCGCGCACCTTCCTTCATTTCACGGATGAGCATGCTCATAAGCTCTGGTTTCAGGGTTTCCCGGATACACAAATGTTCCTGCGGGTAATATCAGTTCGCAACAAAGCATCCCGACCCGGGATGACGACATTACTGGCGTGGGTTGCTCAATCATGGTAGTGATTTCAATCAACACTACAGATAGGAGCAAAGGTCTATCGAACTGATGTAGTAGAAGCCTTCGTTAATAGAGGTTACGCAAGTTAAACGTTAATGCCATTATCACGTACCAGTTGCGCCACGCTAATGCCGAGTACAGCGATTTCTCTGCCAAGGCAGCGCCCGCCGTCAAGTCTGGGGCGTATTGCATAAATGATGGACATTATTTCTCTGAACCGGAGGAATACAGACAGACTGTCTATATGAGCAACTTCCATTTCCACTAGGCCTGGTACACTAAATGAGTATAAGTTGTTACTGAACCCATGATCCGGCTTGCATATAATCAACATAAAAATGATTTTTAATAGAGTGGGGCACTCAAAAAATAAAAGCTACCAGCTCTTATCTAACTCATTAGAATAGCCTTCAGCTAAAGTCCCGTTACTTGCTAGACTCATCTTTCAGCGATTTAAATGCTATTTGTTGTATAAACTAACTTACAGCTATTTTAAAAATGGAACCTTATATGTATGTTGTAACTAAAATACTATGGCAATATTTCCTAAACGATACAACGGTGAACTGCCCCAGTAGAGGGGTTCTGCGCGCATTCACACTGGCCAAAACATTTAGCCACGGGCTCGCCCCATTCCCAGTCGAAAGGCAACGACTATATTCTCCGGGTTCCCTATGAAACCGAACAAGAGCTGGATGAGCTGGTTGATGAACTAAACCAGGATGCCACCTATGCAGTTGAGATGCGCTATTGTTATATCGCGTTAGAAGTTGTGCATCAGGAAACAGGGAAAATCTGGAATTAACCGCAGTATTCTTCACGCTATGGCGCTAAAATCCGTGTTATCAATGACTATGCTACTATTGGCCAATGAAAACGACGCCCACACCGCACGACGCACTTTTTAAAGTGTTTTTGACGCACCCAGAGACGGCTCGCGACTTTCTGGATGTACACCTGCCGCAAGCATTACGCCAGGCGTGCGACCTGAACACCCTGCGACTGGAGTCCGGTTCATTTATCGAAGAAAATCTCCGCGCCTACTACTCTGATGTACTGTATTCACTAAAAGCGGGGCAGGGTGACGGCTACATCTACGCATTGATCGAACATCAAAGCACCCCTGATAAGCATATTGGCCTGCGCATGATGCGATATGCTATCGCCGCCATACAACGACACCTCGATGCCGGCAACGATAAATTGCCTCTGGTTATTCCGATTTTATTCTATCATGGTCAGGTGACACCTTATCCTTATTCGATGAACTGGCTGCAAGAATTCGGAGAGCATGAAAAAGTGTGGGGCAGTCGTAATCTACGCTACCATCGCTGATACCTTTCCATCACTTTGTTCGCCTATTGAGAACCCCGGATACCAGCAGGCGAATTTATCCTGCAGCTCGTTATTCAGAGCAGCGGTCCGGGTCTGTAACAAATAATGCGCACCTTTTCTGCTCCACTGCATCTGCTGTTTTTTAGCCATTCGTCTGGCGATCACTTCATTTATCGTTGATTCCACAAACGCTGTTGAAACAGGCTCTCCGTACCGGCGCATTTCACCGTAGTTTGGGATCATCATCTTATTGTTCCGGATGTAGGTATACATTTCATCCAGGTGTTTTTGTAGGGATTTCAGGCCTGCATAGCTGAGCTCTGGGTCATCGCAATACATGAGGCAATCATCAATATGCTCCAGTGCGGCGACTACATTGCCATGCCAGAGGTATCGTTTACTGCTTTCCAGAAGCGCCGAAACCTTACTACCCGTATCCGGATCTGATGCCTGCAGTCCCTTTGCATATTGCATGAGCACCGTCAGCCGCATCGTAATATGAAACCAGTCAAGCACATGAATTGATTCAGGATACATACCAAACTGCAGTTCCCTCAGGTTATCCGCGCCGTCGGATAAAAAGAATATCTGCTGGTTGGCCTGCATCCCCTGGGCAGAGAGGTGCGCCATGAGCCTGCGTTCCGGATGACAGTCGTCCTTCTGGACAAAACCAAAGCGACGCGAGTCGGCTGGTGTCCCGACAGAGAATGATTTACCGGCAATAATTTCAAAATTACGTTTTTTATTATTTCGGTCGCGGACATAACCGCCATCAATACCCACAACAAGCGGTTTCCCCGGCCTGGGCTGGTTCCCCCAGTCGCGGGGGCAGCCGGAAAGCAAGCCCGGATGTGCTTCGGACTCTGCATCAAGGCGCTGTGCTACCCGACATAAATGATTTCTCACCGTTGAAGCATTCAGGCTATTCCCCACCGGCAGAACATCCTTCAGCAGGCGGGTCGTCATTTCATACGAGATCATGGACGCCCAGCGGGTTTCTATATATTTCAGTGAAGGATGGGTGTGATCGCCAGCCCAATCACTGAGCAGACTGACGGTTTTTGTCGCACTTTCCTCGCAACGACACCGGTACACCCGGAGCCCTGAGACAGGAATGACGCCAAACAACGTCCGATACTGTATTTTCTGCCGACCTTTGATTCGGCGCGAAGCAAGGCAGTGAGGACACTGGATATGCTGGTGAGTATATTCGTCCGCCTGCAACTGAACCACCGACTGCTGGACTGTGTTCAGCAACTGCTTCGATTCTGAAACCGATAATCCGATATCGCTTCGGGCATCACCTGACTTCTGTAATGTCATCAGTTCTTCCGTTCGACTTATGCCTGATTCATCGGTTATAACTATCTGGAGCATCAGCTGCATCGTTGCCTCCTGCGGTGGTGAGTGGTTATCTCCCGGTTACTGGTTATTCATCTGATTTCGAAGTTTATAGTATGTGGATACACCAAGCCCTGCGTGATCACAGGCGACTCTGAGCCTGACGCCTCTGCTCCTGAGTGCGTCAATTTCCTGAATTTTTTTGATATCGGCGCAGGGACGTCCGGTTTTTTCTCCCCGGACTTTTTTCGCCGCAATACCGTCGGCCTGCCTTTCCTTCAGTAAGGCTCGTTCAAACTGACTAAATGCCGACATCATGTGCAACTGCAGTTCCTGCATCGGATTGTTTGTGCCGGCGCAGAACGTCAGCTGCTCCTTCAGAAAAATAAGAGTAACGCCCTGGTTGCGAAGCCGTGTTGTCACAGCGCACATATCTGCCATATTTCTGCAAAGGCGGTCGATGGAATGGACCAGAAGCGTATCACCAGCACGTAATTGCCCAAGGAGCTCCTGTAATCCCGGTCGGTTTGTATCTTTGGCGCTGGCATGTTCAACACAAATTTTATCAGGCTGAAAGCCCGCCTTTGACAATGCCTCTTCCTGTCGGGCTGTGTTTTGATCGGCTGAGCTCACCCTGATGTAGGCATATTGCACGCAATACCTCCGAAAAGTCCTTAAACATCATAGATATTTAAAGAATAATCTATAAACACCTCATTTAGGAGGTTTATAGACATTTTCCAAGGGATCTGTGAGGCATGTTGAAAACGTATACCTTTATAGACATCAGTCAGCGTCGGTGGCCCAACCAGATCACTTCAGGTTCCAGTGCTGGAGACGCCAGCTCGAGTTTGCTCAGCTGCTTATTAATTTTGTTGCGGTTGAACCGAACTGCATCCAGATCATCAATAAAAGCCCGGATATCACCGACCGTTGTTGCATCATCCGCATTAACGATGGCCTCCAGAAACGCCAGCGTCTTATCGGCTTCATCCACAGCCGTCGCTCCAGGCATGCCATGACCACTCATACAAAATGGTGTTCTCAGCGCTGAGTCCTCATGAATAGCCTCTACACGAATGTCATGAAGCCAGTGCTCAAAGAAGTTGTATTCGTAGGTAAAGCGATCGCCGACATCAAAACTAAAATTATCAATCACGATCCGGAACGGGTTATCTGGAAAGCCAATGCCACCGTCGTAAGAGATACCGTAATCTTTGCCGTAAATATGAAACTGATGGAGGTAGTCATCGCCCCAGCCCTGCACGATCTGGAAAATGAAGTGAAGCGCGGCCAGCGACGTATCAGCAGCGATTCTTAGCCGACGCCAGACCATGGGACTGACTCCAAGAACAGCGATTTTGATAACGTAGATCTTCATAGCTGGGGAACGGGTATTGTTATGAAATGGTATTGGTTATTCTAGCCATTGCAGGCGAACTATTCGATGACTGCCCCACACTTTTCCATGCTCTCCTATATGCTATGCATGTACTGCGTACAAAATGGATAACACCAGGGAGAAGTAAATATCTGTGAGCACTGAATCGTTGACGAGAAAATCCGGCCATCTGGCATGGTGTGCCATGGTCGCCCTTCAGCTGGCAAAACGTGACGGCCAGGTCAGCTCTGAATCCCAGGAAAATCTGTTTCTGACTCGCTGGCTGGCCACCGCGCTTAAACAGCACCGATTTCCCCGCGATGTGGCCCCAGATATTGAATGGTTGCTAAAACAGGGGCGGACTCTGGGAGCCAGAGCAAAGATGCTTCACAAACTTGATTACCTATGGCGTTCCTGCACCGGCGAGCTGTTGGAGCAGAATGATTTGTTCCGATTGACGTACGCGCTCGAAACGGCAAAGGAGATGCACTGGATATACCAGCTACTCACTGACAAGGAATGGAGCGGGCGCCATGCGGTGCCAATGAATGTCAGTGTTAACGCAATTTACCTTTCTCGTTCTTCTCTCGATACGGCTTTTGATGATGGTGGAAAACAAATCACACCACTTATGGCCAGAGCTACCGGTAGCGTGGCTAATCTGAATAAACTGCTGGATCGGTGCGGTTGGCAGACCGAAGCATGTTCGAAAAATGCTGAACCTTCCCTTTTTCAGCTCATGGCCTCTGCGCTATTGAAAGGCGGTCAATAATACTTATTGTGTAACACAAGTGAATTACATATGTAGTTCTATGGTGTTTTATTTTACTGTCGGTAAATAAGCATATCACTTGCCTTTCATCTTCCTATTTCCGGTGTGCATCCAGCAAATCTGATCAGCCTGGGGACGATGTATCCGCCAGTAGAACACACAGGTAATCCCCGCTAAGCGCACCCTTGCAATAAAACCATATTTAGACTAAATTTAAACTCCATTCGTAAAATGAGAATATATCATGAGAGTCGAAACTATCAGTTATGTGAAAAAAAACGCTGCAACGCTTGATCTGGCAGAGCCGATCCTGGTTACTCAGAATGGCGTTCCTGCATATGTGATTGAATCATACGATGTTCAGCAGGAGCGTGAAAACGCAATTGCGTTACTTAAGCTGCTCACCCTCTCTGAGAAGGATAAAACTGACGGCAACGTCTACTCAAGGGGCCAGCTGCTGGAAGGGTTGTAATATGAGCTTTGTATTTCAATACACTCATACCGTAAAAATTTGTATCGACGATATAGCCAGCTATTTACGTCGTACAGAAGCGGAACCCAAAGAGGTGATCACCGCCATTATTGAGCAATTCGAAAAACGAGTGAGTGATTTTCCTCTTGGGTGTCAGGTCTGCCCGGAATTGCTGAAAATAGGATGTGCTAAATACCGTGAATGCAATACGGCAGATGGCTATCGTGTCCTGTATTCGGTCGAAGATAAAACCATTACCGCTCATGCGGTTTTGTCGCAAAAGCAGGATATCCAGCAGCTGCTATTTAAGCGACTGATAAGCTTTTAAGTGAAAGTGGAATACAAGCGTATTACATATGTAATTCTTTTGTGTTCTATTTCACTGTCAGCAAGTGCGCATATTGGGTCATGTATTCAATGTGGTTATTAGTATCACATAAGGTAATGCTCACGCTCAATGAACGTACCGATAATACTGTCATGCATTTCTGCCGATTTTGAGTATCCGAGAGTCTTGCGGTTCAGTCGTTTCAACCGATTACGAATATTCAGGTTTTCACGCTCAATCCGCTGCGTGTAAAGCTTGCCACTGATGTGTTTTTCATCCGGCAACATGTCATAAGCACTGAGGTTGTCGGTGCACCAAAAGACGACATTGAAACCTGACAGCAACCCCAATAATTGGCGAAATGTCTTTTTGCTCCGACGACCAAAAACATGAGCAATAATACGTTTGAAGCGAGGCTCCCAGGCAGGCTTTGTCGCATTAGTGACATGAAGTTGGCCAAAGTTGCGTTGTCGGTTATTTAGGCAGCCAGCAAATAGAATTGTTCCGCGAGTGACAATCCCTCACTTTGCGGATGTTGATATTGCCCTTTTCGTATCATGTTGCTCAGTTCGATGCCGGCCAGGATCGTTTGTGCCCGCCGAAACGATTTGAATCCCAGCATCGGTCGACTCCGACGTTTGATATTTCGGTGATCTTGCTCAATCAGGTTGTTCAGGTACTTACTTTGCCTGACGGTAATCGCTTCCTCATCGGGTTTGTCGGCGTTGAGCGTGGCCAAAGCTGCGGTGTTAGCCCCACTTTTATCGATAGTGACAACCTCGGGTTCGCCGTGATGGCGAATAGCCTTGCGAAAGAAGCGTAATGCGGCTGCAGAGTCCCGTTTGGCGGTCAGCAAAAAGTCGATGGTGTGACCTGCTGTATCGACCGCCCGATACAGATACTTCCACTGGCCTTTGATTTTGATGTAGGTTTCATCCATGCGCCACCGCCGACCTACTGTGTGCTTGTGTCGGCGAAAAACCTTATCTAACAACGGTACCAAGCGGATAACCCAACGATGCAGAGTGGAGTGGTCAACAAGAATACCGCGCTCTGCCATCATCTCTTCGAGGTTACGCAGGCTCAGGGCATAAGCGAGATACCAGCGAACACACTGAGCGATAACATCAGTGGGGTAATGCAGGCGACGGAAGGCTTTTCGGATGAGAGACATGGGCAGGCAACATCGTAAAAAAACAGCATGTTACCTGACGACGCCTTAATGCGACAGAACCCTCTTGGACGTATTGCGTCAGTGTGTCGATCCCGCGGCGCATATCGACGGGTTTGACGGCCAGGAACAGGTGTTCAGGCTTGAGCATAGTTGAGGGCCTTGAAGATATCACCCAGTTGAGCGGGTTGGCAGGCCACTCTGCAGCCCCCGGGGAGGTAAAGCATGACCGGGTCGGTCAACGAATCAATCGGTAAAGGTCGTGCTATCTGAACCGGGAGGACGGAGGGCAGTCCGGGAGAGGGATTATATTTATTTTTTGTTTGGGAAGGCCAGTGCTTGAAGGTCCCCTCACTGATCCCCTGAGATTGACAGTACTGACGGCGAGTCAGCCCGCTGGCCCGCCATGCCTCAAGGTGGTGTATTTTACACTCAGGGGTATAGTGTTTAGGCATTTTACTTCTCCGTCTGATGAACATAACGGCATGTTACCTGGACGAAAATTAATTGGAATGTGAGTTCACCGTACTATTACCATTGAGCGTTGCTCAGGGGTTCCAGACCCAGATCGTCCAGGATAAGCACCTGCGTTTTTTTGCAGGTGTTTCAGGTGCTTCAGCCAGCTACCGTCTACCCGGCCCTGCGCCAGCATTTCCAGTAACCTACCGGTACGCCAGTACTGAACGCTGTGTTTCTGGCGACAGGCCTGTTCACCCAGGGCATTGGCGACCCAGCTTTTCCCGCACCCCGTCGGGCCGGTGATCAGGATGTTTTTCCAATGGGTGATGTAATGACCGTTCAGCAGCTCCCGCATCTGTTCGGCTCTCAGCCCCCTCGATACCGGGTAGTGCAGCCCCTCCGGCGCTGCCTGGTATTTCAGGTTCGCACTCTTCCTCAGACGGGCTACCCGACCGTTCTCCCTGTTCAGCAGTTCGTCATCTGCCAGCAGGATCAGCCGTTCCTCGAACGACAACTCGCCGTAGGTCTGCGGGGTTTCTCGCTGGCGGATCAGGCTCCCTGCCATAGCAGGGAGCTTCAGCGGGGTCAGTTTATTTAACAGGTTATCGCTCATGCCGTTTGTTCCTCTGTTTGTCAGTTAGTGGTAGTAGCCTGGACCGCGCAGGTTTTCATGCTCCAGCGAGGCCGGAGAGTGTTGTTCGCTCTGACTCGATAACGGGAGATCTTGGTTCTCGCGATTGTGGCGCAGCAGGTTGTCGATGAAGCGTCTGTCCGGTGTTTTGTAATGCCAGGCGACGCAACTGGCTTTTTCCAGCCTCTCTTTTCCGTATTTTTTCTGCAGTGCGGTCAGTCCGAGCACCGCACGGTAGGCCAGTTCCGGATGGGCTTTGGCTTTCAGCATGGCGTCAACCACTCTGCCGGTGAACGGGCCGATGCGACATCCCATCTCGACCAGACGTTCTGGCGTCCATGTCCCGTGACCCAGGTGCCGAGCCGGCATGTGCAGCGGATTGGTGGAGTGCTTATATTCATGGAGGCTGCGCGGCTCTGGTTGCCGTACCCTTTCATTGGCCGGTTATTCATGTCCGCCAGTAGCTCACGAAGACGGGTATTCAGCGCCCTGAGCGTGTAGAAGGTTTCATTGCGGATGCGGGCAAGCAGCCATCTTTCGACGATGAGAACGCCGTTTTCTGCTTTCGATTTATCTTTCGGCTTATAGGGGCGAGCCGGGATGATAACTGTGCCGTAGTGCTCCGCCAACGCCTGGTAACTGTCATTGATGATGGGTTCATAGCGATCGGCCTTTTTCACCGCGCTTTTGAGGTTATCGGGGACCAGCAGCTTCGGTACACCGCCCAGGAAGGTCAGACAGCGGCTGTTGGCGTTCAGCCAGGACTGAACCGCCCCGGGGATCCTGGAGACTAAACTAGTCGTTAAAAGGAAACTCAAATGTCATCAAATCGTTATTCACCTGAATTACGCGAACGGGCAGTGAGATTGGTTTTGGATCACCGCGGCGAGTATTCGACGGAGCTTGACGCTGTCAGAGCGATTGCCCCGAAAATCGGTTGTCATGCTGACACTTTGCGCGCCTGGATGCGTCAGCATGAACAACATACCCCTTCACCAACAACGGCTCTAACAACCAATGAACGCCTGCGCCTAAAAGAGTTAGAGCGCGAGAACCGTGAACTGCGCCGCAGCAACGATATCTTGCGTCAGGCTTCAGCGTATTTTGCCCAGGCGGAGCTCGTATATGGACGCCTCCTTTTTGCCAAGTGATTTTTTTGTTTTGATGCAGAAGGTGAAGATCGCAGTCGTATATTCGGGCTGTTTGTGCGTTTATTTGACTATACGCTGCCCATAATGGAATCTGCTTGTTGGCTCCCAAACGACCGCTCAGTCTTAATTCAATAAATTCTGACTATCGAGCTCCACGGGTTTTGCCAACACCGGTCTGACCTGTCTACGCCATCACGTCAATAAATCACCTGTAGCAATCAGGAAAGGAACACATCAAATATTTTCTGTCAGCCCGGGAGTAACTGGTTGGTCAGTTGTTCCCGATAATTATTGTCGAAGCTACGACCGCCACTGGAAGAAATAATGCCGTTTCTGGAAAATCTAAGCGATGAACATGGGATCGAGCCGATATGTCATGAACTGGACATAGCCCCGTCAACGTATTACTGGCATCAACAACGTCGGCAACATCCTGAGCATCGCAGTCACCGGGACAAGAGTGATGGTCAGCTTATGCCGGAAATACAGCGTGTTTTTGAAGAAAACTACCGTGTTTACGGGTACCGTAAAGTCTGGCAACAGTTAAAACGCGAAGGGTTCCACGTGGCCAGATGTACAGTGGTGCGCCTGATGAAAAAGCTGAAAATAAAGGGGGTAATACGTGGCAAAGGTGTTAAGACGACGCGCAGCAACAAAGCCACTGAGACCCCACGCGATTTGGTAAACCGTCAATTCGTGGCGGAACGCCCGAACCAGCTGTGGGTAGCAGATTTTACCTACGTCAGCACCTGGCAGGGCTTCGCGTATGTGGCGTTCATTATCGATGTGTTTGCCGGGGTTATCGTAGGTTGGCGAACCTCATCAACGATGGAAACGACCTTCGTGCTGGATGCGCTGGAGCAGGCTCTATGGTTCAGACGGCCTTCGGGCACCATCCATCACAGTGATAAAGGTTCCCAGTATGTGTCGCTGGCGTACACGCAACGGCTGAAAGATGCTGAGTTGTTGGCGTCGACGGGCAGTACGGGTGATTCTTACGACAACGCGCTGGCTGAAAGCGTTAACGGTCTGTACAAGGCTGAAGTGATCCACCGAAAAAGTTGGAAAACGCGTCAGGATGTAGAGCTGGCGACGCTGGAATGGGTGGACTGGTTTAACAATCGCAGACTGTTGGAACGCCTGGGCCATATCCCGCCGATGGAAGCAGAAAAAGGCTACTATGCTTCACATGCTGGCAAAGATCTGGCCGCGTGAACAACGGGTTCAAAAACTCTCCAAGAAAACCGGGGCGGTTCAGTGTGGCCATATACAGAGCTTACGCCTAGCCTACAATCCCTTAAAATCAATTTGTAACAATGTCAAAAAACGGACACGGTACTTTTTCAACGACTACACTAGTAAAAGTTATTTGATCGTGTGTGATCTCTTGATGTTGTGTTGCTTACGAACAGCGTTCTCCCTTCGATCCCACTAACGGACTTTGTATGAAGATTGAAATTCTTAAACAGGCCGTTATGGATTCACGAGACGGCATCACCATCTCTGACAATGTCATAGACGACAATCCTTTGATTTTTGTAAATCCGGCTTTTGAGCGGATGACCGGCTACTCCTTCGAAGAAATTACCAACATCAACTGTCGATACCTACAAAATAACGATCGGGAACAGCCAGAGCTGGAAATTGTGCACAGCGCCATTAAAAAAGGCGAGTACTGCCTTGTAACCTTGCGAAACTACCGCAAGGATGGAACTATGTTTTGGAATGAGTTAAGCATATCGCCAATTCATGATGAGAGTGGGGCTGTAACCAATTTTATCGGGATCCAAAAAGACGTAACACCAAGAATGATAATACAGCAACAGCTTCGCGATGAGCATCGGTCCCTCGAGGAAATGAAAATACATTTCGAGCAACTCTCCATAAAGGATGGACTCACCGGAATTTATAATCGTCGCTTTTTTGATACGCAGTTCGACATTCAATGTAAAATTGCCAACCGTAATAGTGACTCATTGACTATCGTCATGATTGATGTCGATCACTTCAAATCATTCAATGATATTTATGGACATCAGGCTGGCGATGAAGCGCTAATACGTGTCGCTGATTGCTTGAATAAGTCCTTCAAGCGGGGGTCTGATTTTGTATCCAGGTATGGCGGCGAAGAATTTGTCATTCTCTCCAGTGGTATGACGAAAGACCAGGCAACGCTGTATGTACAGACGCTATGCCAACTCGTGCGAGATTTGAGAATACCGCACTCCGCTTCCAGCACAGGATACTTGACTATAAGCATCGGTTTTTCAGTTCATACATTTGGCCTACTGACCCCGTCTAATGTACTACTGACACATGCCGATAACGCTCTCTACGTAGCTAAAGCCCGGGGCAAAGATCAGTTTTTCTGTCTTTAGGTTCAACGATCTGGATAATTGTAAGGGTTGTACGCCGGAATCCCAGAAAATTCTGGGTCATGTATTCAATGTGGTTATTAGTATCACATAAGGTAATGCTCACGCTCAATGAACGTACCGATAATACTGTCATGCATTTCTGCCGATTTTGAGTATCCGAGAGTCTTGCGGTTCAGTCGTTTCAACCGATTACGAATATTCAGGTTTTCACGCTCAATCCGCTGCGTGTAAAGCTTGCCACTGATGTGTTTTTCATCCGGCAACATGTCATAAGCACTGAAGTTGTCGGTACACCAAAAGACGACATTGAAACCTAACAGCAACCCCAATAATTGGCGAAATGTCTTTTTGCTCCGACGACCAAAAACATGAGCAATAATACGTTTGAAGCGAGGCTCCCAGGCATACCAAAGCCAGCGTTGCTGCTTTTTGTTGCCGATAAACGACCACATCTCGTCCACTTCGCAAATGAGTTGAATTTGCAGGTTATCCAGTGGCAGCGTTGTTACATTCCGCGGCGAGAGTTTTTTAAAGTGCGCACAACGGTATTGATGCTGATATGTAACGCCCGTGCAGTGTCACGAATACCGGCATTGTTCATAGCAAGATCGACAATTTGATCTTTCATACCGGGGTGGCATGCACGGTACTCGTATTCTAGTTGAAAGCTCCGGCGGCAGGCCTGACAGCGGTAGCGCTGATGCCCGGAGCGTCCTGGTCCGTGCTTTTTAACAGAGTGCGCCTGCTCACAAAATGGGCATTTCACATCAACCTTAGCCATCAAACCCTCTCAGATAAATGCGAAGATGTTACCTGATGATCTCCGCATTGAATACATGACCGTTAATATTGAGTATGACAGAGAGGAAACGGTTTATATCATCCGGCATTTCACCGAAGATAATAAAGAACTACACAGCGAATGGAATCCATTCAGATTTTATAAAGGTGAATACGGATTAAAACCGCTGTCTGAGGAAATGAATTCTTGAGCTAAAAGCGTTCTACCAAGAATAATACGAAGCACCATAAATAAGGAATTAAACGATGTAAATCAAAGCTGAACAGTTTGTTACCAATGGGGGCAGAAGAGTGCTTACCGATGACGGCCAGCAGGGTATGGGCAGTAAAACAGGGGTAGGCTCCACAACTGAAAGAAAGCAGGGCGCAGTAGCAGCAGCGATTTACGCCAACTGCCCTGCTCTAGACAGCAAACAGCTCGATGAGATCATAGAGGGGTCAGTTTGGATATAGAGAATTATTGTACTATAAGGGCTTCCCCGGCATGTCAACACCGGTTTTTTCGGTTCCTGTCTGCTCGTCATTAAAATTAAAGGGGAGAGACTGCGGTACTATAAACGGTCATGAGGAATCGTAATCGATTCGGACCCTGATGAAAGACGCTCGTGAGATTCTTGTTCGTTTAACGGATACGTATATCCTGTACAATAGTCAGATATATCTCACGGGGTCTAACCCTTTATCATCAACGAGTTGCAGTTAAGATGGTTAATCAGTTTCGTGCTTTAGCTCACTGAGTACAACCTGAAATCATCACCATAATGTAGTGATGCCCAGCACAGTCTTGCATTTTTAGCCGCTATGGCCACAACGGCACGCCAGTATCCTCTGCGCTCAACTAGCGAGCAAACCCAACGACTGAATGAGTCTGTCTTTTTCTCGGCGCCAATCAGAACTGAACGAGCGCCCTGGACCAACAGCGTTCGTAGATACGAATCGCCCGCCTTCGTTATCCTGCCAAGCTTTGATTTTCCGCCGCTACTATATTGCGATGGCGTTAGTCCCAGCCAAGCTGCCAGTTGTCGTCCATTTTTAAAATCGTGTGCATTACCGATACTGGCGACCAGAGCACAGGCTGTTGTGGGGCCAATCCCTTTCAGTTCCATCAGTCGTTGGCTGCGGTGATCCGCTTTTGCCATGCGGGACAGGATCCGGTCATATTCAGTAACGTTATTTTGTAAACGTCGCTGGTACCGCACCTTCCGCTTAACGCGATGAAACATCATGCTTGTCTTTGGAATTCACCGAAGATCAGAGGCAATATGGCAAAGACGAACCATCGCACTCCCGACGAATGGCGTGAACTGCTCGACGCACAACAACGCTCCGGTCTCAACCAAACTCAATTCTGTAAACGCCATCAAATCTCACGCAGCGCTTTTTTCAATGCCAAGGATCGCCTCGTTGCGCAAGCCAAGTCGCCGCCGCCCGCATTTATCGCTGTCTCTCCGCTCAAACAGGGTTCTTTGCCGATAACGCCGCCTGTCGAACCCACTCCCGCTGTTGCCGAACCTGAGCTACCTCCGGTTGAGTGCGATTCTATCAAACTGACGCTCGCACACTGCTCACTGCAATTTCCCCTCAGCCTTTCTCCATTTTGGCTGGCGACCTTACTGCGGGAACTCACGCCATGAAGATGTTTGTCGATGCCACGCAGATTTATCTTCACCGCCTTCCCGTGGACTTTCGCAAAAGCATCAACGGGCTCACGCTACTGGTTGAACAGCACATGGCGTTATCGCCTTTTAGTGGAGCCCTGTTTGTCTTCTGCAATCGACGGCACGACAAAATAAAGGCGCTGTACTGGGACACCACCGGTTTTTGTCTGTGGTATAAACGCCTTGAACAGGCGCACTTCAAATGGCCTTCCCGGTTGAGTGGCGATACGTTGACGTTGGATGAACAACAATGGCACTGGCTGTTAGAGGGGATAGACATCACAAAAATACAGCGGCATCCCCCTCTGCATTACACCTCGTTGAGTTAATAAAAAAGTACAACTACCGGTTAAATAACAATGTATTAAGGGGCAGTAAAGGGTATAATTCATACCATGAAAACACTGCCCGATACCCTGCCAAACTCGCCTAATGAACTCCAGCAAATACTGCAGGAGCGGGAAGCTTTTTGGCAGGCGCAGGTAGCCCAGTGGCAAGCACAAGCAGCCCAATGGCAGGAAAAATCGAGCCTGTGGCAAGCGCAATACCAAAGCATGGTCGAACAGTGGCTGCTGGCCCGTTACAAACTCTATGCGGCCAGTAGCGAAGACTACCCAGGTCAGGGAGCGTTGTTTAACGAAGCTGAGCAGACCGATGACCTTGCCACCCAGACGCCACCTCACGCCGAGGAAGAAGATAACGCTCAGGCTGACCCCGTCACACCCGAACGCAAAAGCCGTCGTCCACGGTTACCGCCTGGCCTTCCCCGGGAGGAGGTGCTTCACGACCTGCCAGACGAAGAAAAGACCTGTGCCTGCTGTGGTCATGCCCTGCATCGCATGGGCGAGGAATGCAGCGAGCAACTGGAGTTTATCCCGGCCAGCATCAAGGTCATGCGCCATGTTCGCCCTAAATACAGTTGCCGCCAATGTGAGCAGCAGGGGACCGAGGTCAACATCCTGATTGTGCCTGTACCTGCAACCTTATTACCCCGCAGCATCGCCACGCCCAGCCTGCTGGCCCAGATAATCAACAGCAAGTTCCAGTTCAGCCTGCCGCTCTATCGCCAGGAGCAATGGTTCGCCCAGTTGGGTATCGAGCTGAGCCGCCAGACCATGAGCAGTTGGATGTTGAAATGTGCAGAACGGCTGGCCCCGCTGGTTGAGTTGCTTCATCAACATTTACTTGAGCGTGAGGTAATCTGGAGCGATGACACCACGCTCAAGGTGGTGGAGGTGAAAAAGGATAAATGTTACATGTGGGTCTACGGCTGCGGCGGTGATAGCCCGGAGCCCGGTCTGCCGCCCGCTATCGTACTGTATGACTATCAGGATGGTCACGGCGCTGCCGGCCCTGTCGGGTTCCTCAACGGATATGAAGGTTACCTGCAGGCCGATGGTTATGCCGGTTACACGAATACCGACGCGACAGTTGTCGGTTGCATGGCGCATGCGCGCCGCAAGTTCATGGAGGCGAAAGTGGCCCAGCCGAAAGGAAAAGTTGGCCGTGCTGACTGGGCGCTGACGCATATCCAGAAACTTTACCGCCTTGAGCGAGAGCTGAAGGGGCAGCCGGCCGATGTCATTGCGGCCCGCCGCCAGCAGGAGGCCATCCCACTGCTGGACGAGTTCAAAGGCTGGCTGGATAAAACAAGGCCGCAGGTTCCGGAGAAACACTTGTTGGGCACGGCCGTGGTCTACAGTCTGAATCAATGGTCAAAGCTGGTGCGTTATGTGGAGCACGGGCAGTTGAGCATAGACAACAACAGGGCTGAGCGGGCCATCAAGCCGTTTGTCATTGGGAGAAAAAATTGGATGCTGTCGAATACGCGCAGCGGTGCGCGGTCGAGCGCCATCCTTTATAGCCTGGTTGAAACGGCGAAAGCCAATGGTCTTGTGCCCTTTGACTACCTGATGCAGGTGTTTACCAAACTGCCCACCCTCACCGCCGACGGTGATCTCGAGTCCCTCCTTCCCTGGAACATCACCCTACCTTAAACAACCACACAGGTCACTGTGTGGTTCTAGCGACGCTTACGTTGGAACACCGTGATGAGTATGACTCTGAGCCGGATGCCATTCGTGCCATCTCGTCAAAAATCGGATGCCATTACGACACCCTGCGAGCCTGGTTGCGTCAGCATAAAAATGATGTCCGTGGGGGTATCAGCCCCGTCAGCACTGATGATGGTGGACTGAGTACCCATGAGCGCCAGCGTTTAAAAGAACTGGAACGTGAGAACCGGGAGCTACGCCGCAGCAATGATATATTGCGCCAGGCCTCAGCTTATTTTGCTCAGGCGGAGCTCGTATATGGACGCCTCCTTTTTGCCAAGTGATTTTTTTGTTTTGATGCAGAAGGTGAAGATCGCAGTCGTATATTCGGGCTGTTTGTGCGTTTATTTGACTATACGCTGCCCATAATGGAATCTGCTTGTTGGCTCCCAAACGACCGCTCAGTCTTAATTCAATAAATTCTGACTATCGAGCTCCACGGGTTTTGCCAACACCGGTCTGACCTGTCTACGCCATCACGTCAATAAATCACCTGTAGCAATCAGGAAAGGAACACATCAAATATTTTCTGTCAGCCCGGGAGTAACTGGTTGGTCAGTTGTTCCCGATAATTATTGTCGAAGCTACGCTCGTGGGCTATGACGGCCCAGGCAATGCGTGCATTTCGGTTTGCCATAGCCACTACGGCACATTCATATGCTTTCTGGTCAGCCAACCCGTAATAGTTTTGTCCTGCTTGCTCGCATCGGGAGAACGGCATACTACAGATACAACTGCTCTGGCTCCATGAACAAACAGCTGGCGCAAATAACTGTTTCCGCGCTTGCTGGTCCCCAACAACACAGATTTCCCTCCTGTTGAATGCTGTCGGGGCACCAACCCCAACCAGGCGGCCAGTTGTCGCCCTGTTCTGAACTGAGTGGCCTTACCAACGTAGGCATCCAGTGCTGAAGCTGTGATTGGGCCAATACCTGGAATTGTTTGCAAGCGGCGTGCAATATCAGACTGGCGGGCATGCATTTCAATCTGATGAGTGACTTCGTTGATATGTTGTTCCAGTTGTCTGAGATGTTCCCATTGTTGACTAATGCAAGTAATGAGAAATGCGGGTGAAATTTTTCGGAGATCTTCAATCATAGCGGGGATCATACTGAATAGCGCCCTACGCCCTGTGGGTGCAGGTAATCCAAACTCGGTGAGTAATCCCCTGAACTGATTGATGGTTGCCGTTCTTTGGCCTATCAGCATTTCACGAACTCTGTGAAGACTCAGTACAGCTTGCTGCTCGACTGTTTTGACGGGAACAAAATTCATATCAGGACGCAGTGCAGCTTCGCAGATTGCCCGTGCGTCATTACGATCATTTTTGTTGGATTTGACAAATGGCTTGACGAACTGCGGAGATATCAGACGAGCCTCATGGCCCAGTGATGTACAAAGCCGTCCCCAGTAGTGGGCACTTGCACAAGCCTCCATTGCGACGATTACCGGTTCACTGCGGTATAAATACTCGGCAAGTTTCAGGCGTGACAGCTTAGTCACTTTCATCTGTTTACCTTTGTCATCAACTGCATGTAGATGAAATACGTTCTTAGCCAGGTCGATACCAATCAGGGTTATATTGCTCATAGCTATCTCCTTCATTTTACGGTTGCCGACTATGCTATATTCCTCCGTTATACGCTGAATCCTCGTTAAGGGGGAGGCGTCCATTCCATTGACCGCCACTGGAAAAAATAATGCCACTGATGCAGCGTCTGAGTGGTACACACGGGGTCGGGCCGGTATGTCGCGAACTGAATATTGCCCCGTCGACCTATTACTGGCATCAGCAACGCCGGCTGCATCCTGAAAAATGTAGCCAACGAGAAAAGTGTGATGCTCAAATCAGCCTGGAGATAAAACGCGTTTACAAAGAAAATTACAGTGTCTATGGTGCACGAAAAGTCTGGCGTCAGTTACTTCGCGAGGGCTTTAGCGTTGCCCGGTGTACTGTTGAACGCCTGATGAAAACAATCGGTCTTCGGGGTGTACTCCGCGGCAAAGTCATCAGGACCACAATCAGTCGCAAAACAGCGGCAGCAGCGGATCTGGTCAACCGCCAGTTCGTCGCTGAACGTCCCAATCAGCTTTGGTGTGCAGATTTTACGTACGTCAGCACCTGGCAGGGCTTCGCCTATGTGGCGTTCATTATTGATGTGTTCGCAGGCACGATCGTTGGCTGGCGGGTCTCATCGTCGATGGAAGCAAGGTTCGTGCTAGATGCTCTGGAACAGGCGCTGTGGGCACGTCGCCCCTCAGGTACAATCCATCACTCGGACAAGGGCTCCCAATACGTGTCACTGGCGTACACCCAACGGCTGCAGGAGGCGGAGCTGTTGGCGTCGACAGGCAGCACTGGCGACTCTTATGATAATGCACTGGCCGAGAGTATCAATGGGCTTTACAAAGCGGGATACACCGTAAGAGCTGGAAAAACCACGCAGAAGTGGAGCTTGCGACACTGGCGTGGGTGGACTGGTTTAACAATCGAAGGTTACTTGAACGGCTAGGACACATACCGCCGATAGAAGCCGAAAAAGCCTATTATGCTTCCAGAACAAATAATGATCTGGCAGCCTGAGCTTCTGGATTTAACTCTCTCCAAGAAAACCGGTGCGGTTCAGTTATTCCAGTACCAGCGATCCTTTCTGGCTTTCCCGCTCAGGTAGCGTTTATGCAGATACTGATCGAACTCATTCAGCATGATGTTCGACAGCAACGGAGATATTACGCCCCCCTGCGGGACGCCTTCACTGGCCGCCCGAAAGAGACCGATATCGATATGTCCCGCCTTGATAGTTTTCCACAGCAGAGCCATGAAACGTGCGTCGCTGATCCTGCTGCGTACGGCCTTCATCAGCAGTCGATGATGTACGGTGTCGAAATAACTGGACAAGTCACCTTCAATTACCCAGCGGCCCCGTGTTTCCCCGCAGTCGGTGAGTTGTAATTTCACCGTGCGGAGCGCGTGGTGGACACTGCGTTCTGGCCGGAAACCATAAGAGAGCGTATGAAAATCACTCTCCCATATCGGCTCCATCGCCATCAGCATTGCCCGCTGAACAATACGATCCCGCAACGCGGGGATCCCCAGCGGTCGCAGTTTGCCGTTGCTTTTAGGGATGTATACCCGTCTGGCTGGCAAAGGTTGATAGTGACCAGAGAGAAGTTCATCCCTGAGTATTTGTAGCTCAGCAGCCAGTCTGGGCTGCAGCGTTGCTTTGTTCACACTATCAACGCCGGGGGTATGTGCCCCCTTTGATGAGAGCGTGATCCGCGCCGCTTCAGCCAGCCATTCTGGTTGTGTTATCAGACGCAGCAGCCGTTCAATTCGTCGGGCCGGATCGGCCGCTGCCCATGTGGCAAGCTTGCGTTGCATTTCGCTGATTATCAAAGGTCTTCACCTCATTAGGTCAGTTAATTTACGTCACAAACACATGTAAACTGCTTCCCTTCGCCATGTGATGGGCTTTCCCCATCGCGGACTACTACGGAAGCTCCGCCAGCCAGCGCGTCATCGGGGCCATGCCCCCTTAACATCCGTCGTTGACCTTCCCCGGTTCACCTGCCTGGACTCAGACATACTGAGGAGGCTGCCCGTCGCACTCTTTATCCTTGCTTGCCGCAAGTTGGCAGAAGTCAGCAACGCGAGCGTGATAGGCGCTGCTGTCCCGGTGTTTCGCCTACATGTCAAAACACCTTTGACCGACACTGCATATCTATCAATGTCGGTTCCTTCTGCACGGCCTGTCAGATCACGTAGGCCGTGGTGACGTTTTCAACCCACAGAGACGGATTAACGGGTTCATGTTCTTCAGCCTTTCAGTACTCAACCTTGAGGATCATCTTGGCTTAGTGATCTCGCCTCAATCCCCGTTGTCAGCGGGTTACATCACCCTGCAGGCATGCCGCAGGTCACTGCCGCTCAGGTTCTCCGCCGTCACACCCGGCGGGATTGTTGGGCTCCTCATCATGAGTTACCGGTTCAATATTCCAGACAGACTCGTGGTTCATTTGAGCATCCATGCCCGCCCTGAACTCCGGGCACACTATAAGTCACATCACCGCACCAGGCCTGATTAGGCTCGGTAACAGCAAACTGGCGATCCCGATAATTAGGGATCTCAATGTGTTCCTTAGACGCCTTCTTATAACGATGGTCAGGTTGCTGACAGCTGATAATATTGAGCGCTTTCATCAGCTTTGTTGCCCGCCAGGCCAACGGCACCGGGGTGAAGACGTTGCTTTACTGGAGAAACGGAATTCGGTGTATGAAGCGGCAAAAATGCGAACTCCTCATCGGTGGTCAGGGCAGACAAGAAACTGGAGTTGGCAGGATGAAGTGTGGCTGAATCCAGAGCGAGAAACCCTCGCTGCGTGATCTAACAGAGGCGACAACTACCTTGACACGCACCGAGTTTGACGCTCAGTGGAACGAAAACTCACGTTAGCGAGAAAGGTCGTCTGGGAATGGGGCTACCTGCAAGGTTACGCAATGTTTTAATTTAAAATAAAGGGGCTGCAACGCCCCTTTATTATGTCAGATGTATTTGACAGATTAAGTGGTGTGACGTATACTTTACTTATTGAAGTATAAGGGGCAAGGAATGATAACTGTATTAAGTACAGAAACATTTGATAACTGGATCGACGCCCTGAAAGATATAAGGGCAAAAACAAAGATACAGGCACGAATTCGCAGACTAAAAAATGGTAACTCTGGCGATATAGAGCCAGTTGGGGAAGGGTTTTCAGAAATGCGGATTCATGAAGGTAAAGGCTACAGAGTTTATCTAAAAAATCACGGAAAAATCATTGTTGTTTTGTTGTGTGGGGGCGATAAAAGTACACAGCAAAAAGATATAGCCAGAGCAAAAGCCATTTACAAAGAGATTGAGGGGGAACTATGAAACTGAAAGAATACGATATTGCAGAACACTTAAACAGTGAAGAAGAGATGCAATTGTATCTTAATGAAATTTTAGAAGATGGTGATCCGGCGCTGGTACTCTCTGCGCTGGGTGATATTGCCAGAGCCAGAAATATGAGCCAGTTATCAAGGGAAGTAGGGATGTCAAGAGAGGGGCTTTATCATGCCTTGTCAGGAGAAGGAAATCCCACATTCAGCTCCATGCTTAAAATCACAAAAGCGTTAGGTTTAAAACTACACTTCACAGGCGCATAATCGCCCCTTTTTTTATGCCCTGCAAAGGGCATGGAGGCGCAACGCGCCGGAAACCCCCGCAGCGAAGCGAGGACTCAGACAGTATTACGGCCTTAGCCGTAATAATTCCCCGCCCTGCCAGACTGTTTTTCCCTTCCCAAAAATTCAACGCCATGTCGTAGCCGGATTGTCGGAGACGAAAGAACGTTACCACGATGATTTGCCCGTTTGCGGAATTCGGCTAGGGGGATTATCGTAAACGTCGCTGGTACCGCACCTTCCGCTTAACGCGATGAAACATCATGCTTGTCTTTGGAATTCACCGAAGATCAGAGGCAATATGGCAAAGACGAACCATCGCACTCCCGACGAATGGCGTGAACTGCTCGACGCACAACAACGCTCCGGTCTCAACCAAACTCAATTCTGTAAACGCCATCAAATCTCACGCAGCGCTTTTTTCAATGCCAAGGATCGCCTCGTTGCGCAAGCCAAGTCGCCGCCGCCCGCATTTATCGCTGTCTCTCCGCTCAAACAGGGTTCTTTGCCGATAACGCCGCCTGTCGAACCCACTCCCGCTGTTGCCGAACCTGAGCTACCTCCGGTTGAGTGCGATTCTATCAAACTGACGCTCGCACACTGCTCACTGCAATTTCCCCTCAGCCTTTCTCCATTTTGGCTGGCGACCTTACTGCGGGAACTCACGCCATGAAGATGTTTGTCGATGCCACGCAGATTTATCTTCACCGCCTTCCCGTGGACTTTCGCAAAAGCATCAACGGGCTCACGCTACTGGTTGAACAGCACATGGCGTTATCGCCTTTTAGTGGAGCCCTGTTTGTCTTCTGCAATCGACGGCACGACAAAATAAAGGCGCTGTACTGGGACACCACCGGTTTTTGTCTGTGGTATAAACGCCTTGAACAGGCGCACTTCAAATGGCCTTCCCGGTTGAGTGGCGATACGTTGACGTTGGATGAACAACAATGGCACTGGCTGTTAGAGGGGATAGACATCACAAAAATACAGCGGCATCCCCCTCTGCATTACACCTCGTTGAGTTAATAAAAAAGTACAACTACCGGTTAAATAACAATGTATTAAGGGGCAGTAAAGGGTATAATTCATACCATGAAAACACTGCCCGATACCCTGCCAAACTCGCCTAATGAACTCCAGCAAATACTGCAGGAGCGGGAAGCTTTTTGGCAGGCGCAGGTAGCCCAGTGGCAAGCACAAGCAGCCCAATGGCAGGAAAAATCGAGCCTGTGGCAAGCGCAATACCAAAGCATGGTCGAACAGTGGCTGCTGGCCCGTTACAAACTCTATGCGGCCAGTAGCGAAGACTACCCAGGTCAGGGAGCGTTGTTTAACGAAGCTGAGCAGACCGATGACCTTGCCACCCAGACGCCACCTCACGCCGAGGAAGAAGATAACGCTCAGGCTGACCCCGTCACACCCGAACGCAAAAGCCGTCGTCCACGGTTACCGCCTGGCCTTCCCCGGGAGGAGGTGCTTCACGACCTGCCAGACGAAGAAAAGACCTGTGCCTGCTGTGGTCATGCCCTGCATCGCATGGGCGAGGAATGCAGCGAGCAACTGGAGTTTATCCCGGCCAGCATCAAGGTCATGCGCCATGTTCGCCCTAAATACAGTTGCCGCCAATGTGAGCAGCAGGGGACCGAGGTCAACATCCTGATTGTGCCTGTACCTGCAACCTTATTACCCCGCAGCATCGCCACGCCCAGCCTGCTGGCCCAGATAATCAACAGCAAGTTCCAGTTCAGCCTGCCGCTCTATCGCCAGGAGCAATGGTTCGCCCAGTTGGGTATCGAGCTGAGCCGCCAGACCATGAGCAGTTGGATGTTGAAATGTGCAGAACGGCTGGCCCCGCTGGTTGAGTTGCTTCATCAACATTTACTTGAGCGTGAGGTAATCTGGAGCGATGACACCACGCTCAAGGTGGTGGAGGTGAAAAAGGATAAATGTTACATGTGGGTCTACGGCTGCGGCGGTGATAGCCCGGAGCCCGGTCTGCCGCCCGCTATCGTACTGTATGACTATCAGGATGGTCACGGCGCTGCCGGCCCTGTCGGGTTCCTCAACGGATATGAAGGTTACCTGCAGGCCGATGGTTATGCCGGTTACACGAATACCGACGCGACAGTTGTCGGTTGCATGGCGCATGCGCGCCGCAAGTTCATGGAGGCGAAAGTGGCCCAGCCGAAAGGAAAAGTTGGCCGTGCTGACTGGGCGCTGACGCATATCCAGAAACTTTACCGCCTTGAGCGAGAGCTGAAGGGGCAGCCGGCCGATGTCATTGCGGCCCGCCGCCAGCAGGAGGCCATCCCACTGCTGGACGAGTTCAAAGGCTGGCTGGATAAAACAAGGCCGCAGGTTCCGGAGAAACACTTGTTGGGCACGGCCGTGGTCTACAGTCTGAATCAATGGTCAAAGCTGGTGCGTTATGTGGAGCACGGGCAGTTGAGCATAGACAACAACAGGGCTGAGCGGGCCATCAAGCCGTTTGTCATTGGGAGAAAAAATTGGATGCTGTCGAATACGCGCAGCGGTGCGCGGTCGAGCGCCATCCTTTATAGCCTGGTTGAAACGGCGAAAGCCAATGGTCTTGTGCCCTTTGACTACCTGATGCAGGTGTTTACCAAACTGCCCACCCTCACCGCCGACGGTGATCTCGAGTCCCTCCTTCCCTGGAACATCACCCTACCTTAAACAACCACACAGGTCACTGTGTGGTTCTAGCGACGCTTACGGATTATCTTCTGCTACTTGTGATTATAGTATCGGTGTCTAGCTGGCTAAGCGTAAGCAACTGTCTTACCACCAGGCAGCTATATAAAAGTGGTGCTGAAGACAGTTGCTTACGCCTACCCTGTATGGCTCACCAGGACAGGGGGGGTATCAGGATCTCTTATGATCCGCACCGGCGTTGCCGGGCTTCAGCGGTTTTACATCGGGGAATATGTTACTACCATGGGGTTTTTGGGTGAGTAGACCCGCCGGTTACCCGGTCGGGCCCCTCCTCAGAACCGGACGTGCGGAACTACCGCATCCGGCTCCCGACAGATCAGTGTCCCCACACATATTCAGCCAGAATGGAACATTGAACGGGTTTTCCATAACGATGGATATCCCAGCATTTTCAGAATCAGACCCAGCTTTTCCCATGTCATGGGATGGTGCCCACCCTTGCGGTTGAACCATCTGTAGATGATCCGCTTGCTCTGGTAGATGAACTGTCCCACTCGCCTTTTATTATCTGAGATGCCGTGATAGTTGATCCATCCGCGAACAACCCGGATAACGACGTTCAGGGTCTGCCTCCTGTTTGCGCTGAGGTTCTTCCAGAGAAAGTCCCTCAACCCTTTCAGTTTGACCGCGAAGCGATCTTTCCGGCTGGTAAATTTCAGCCGCCAGTATCCTTTGCGCGTCTTTCCCCAGTAGGAGAGCATGAAAAACCGTGGGGCACGTTATGATATTGTTCCCTGATAGCATGAGCGAATTATGGTATCGGAAAGGTCAGTGGGTAATTAAATTAAATCATTGACCTCTATGTCCTGACAAACGGCTTCAGCGGGGTGTTTAGAGACATATAACCCGGGTTTAATCCACCCTATTAACAAGAGGAACTCTGTATGGGGTATATCACGACCAAACCAGATGCCATGATAATGGCCAAACATTATTTATCCCTATCCCCGAAACCGCCCCAGGAACTCACCCGGTTGCACGGTGTTGCTGAGGTTTTAAAGTACATTTTTTCATTTGGTCTCATTGATGCCGGTAATGACCGTTATCAGGCGTGCCGGCAGACGCTGTTCGCCGGACTGAGCCGGCTTCCTACAGCACAGGAAGTGAGTGACTTTAATTCACCGTACAATAACAATAATGCCTCACTGAAGATTGAATTTAGTGTCCCAGTCGGCATGGGCGAGTCTGAGACAATTACGGCAACGCTCATACATGATCCTGATAACGTTAATCAGGATATTTTGACAGTGGTCGCTCCCAACAAACGCCCTGTGACGGTAGCACTGCCCGCAACAGGAAAACATATTTCTCAGCACTTGCAGACGCTTGTTGAGGCTCACCTGAAAAACCCCAGACCTGGGGTGTTGTGTAATCTTGAGGGGGTAGACCTCCAGGGGGCAGACCTGCGTAAGACAACACTTCTGATGAATCTGCAGGGCGTCAGTTTTACCGGTGCACAGCTGGATGAATCGGTGGTAAGGCAAATTGCTAACGCCATCAGAGAGGGACAGGCTGACCCGACAGCTCTTCAGGGGGCTAACCTGCGCAGTGTTGATCTGAACAATGTGAACCTGCTCGATGTTATACTTCCGGATAACCTGCAGGGCGTCAGTTTTAAAGGCGCACTGCTGGATGGCACAGCAGTGGCGCATATCGTTCAGGCTCTCAGAGAGGGACAGGCTGACCTGACGGCTCTTCAGGGGGCTAACCTGACGCAGGTAAATTTAGCGGAAGTTAACCTGCAAGGGGCAAACCTGAGTGGAGCAATACTTCCGAGGGACCTACGTGATGTCAGTTTTTCCGGCGCACTGCTGGATGGCCCAGCGGTGGCGCAGATTGCTCAGGCTATCAGAGAGGGACTGGCTGACCCGACGGCACTTAGAGGGGCTAACCTGACGGGGGTAAATTTAGTGGGAGTTAACCTGCAAGGGGTAGACCTGCGCTGGGTAGCACTTCCGGATAACCTTCGCGGTGCCAGTTTTGTCGGCGCAGTTCTGGATGGCACTGAGGTAGCGCATATTGCTCAGGCTATCAGAGAGGAACGGGCTGACCCGACGACACTGGCGGGGACTAACCTGCGTGGTGTTGACCTGAGCGATGTGAACCTGCGCGGTGTTATCCTTCCGAGGGACCTACGTGACGTCAGTTTTACCGGCGCAGTTCTGGATGGCCCTGCGGTGGCGCAGATTGTTCAGGCTATCAGAGAGGGACGGGCTGACCCGACGGCACTTCTGGCTATTAACCTGATGGGGGTAAATTTAGCGGGAGTTAACCTGCAAGGGGTAGACCTGCCTTGGTTAACACTTTTGCATCCCATTACGGGGCAGCCTATCACAAAGAAACAGGATTCACTTTCTGGCGAGCTATCCCATCGAGCAAGGTCATAACTGTTAGTGCCGATGTAAAATGACCCACTTTGGGTAAAAATGGCAGCTTTGGCGCTGCCTATGTTGACATTGGCGTTCCGCGTGGAGATTGCCGTTATTTTACATTTGTTGAACGTTTTTCAAGCATGAACTCAGGTAAGGGTCACGTGGCAGAGGACTTCATAGACAAGTGATGGACATCCATAACTAACACTCAGCTGAAACGACGGATAAACCGAGGTTATTGTATGACGAATATCAGTGTCACCGGGAACAGCCGGGCGGGCGGATTGCCTCCGGGGCTGGATTCCCTTCCGGATGGAACTGCCATTTCCCTGTTGCAGAAAGGGCTTGAACAGGGCATCAATGAGAATAACGAGGCATTACTGCATGCCGCCATAATCGGGTTCCGGGACACTTTCCCGGGTTCTGTCGCATTAAGGCGTCGTCAGGTAACATGCTGTTTTTTTTTACGATGTTGCCTGCCCATGTCTCTCATCCGAAAAGCCTTCCGTCGCCTGCATTACCCCACTGATGTTATCGCTCAGTGTGTTCGCTGGTATCTCGCTTATGCCCTGAGCCTGCGTAACCTCGAAGAGATGATGGCAGAGCGCGGTATTCTTGTTGACCACTCCACTCTGCATCGTTGGGTTATCCGCTTGGTACCGTTGTTAGATAAGGTTTTTCGCCGACACAAGCACACAGTAGGTCGGCGGTGGCGCATGGATGAAACCTACATCAAAATCAAAGGCCAGTGGAAGTATCTGTATCGGGCGGTCGATACAGCAGGTCACACCATCGACTTTTTGCTGACCGCCAAACGGGACTCTGCAGCCGCATTACGCTTCTTTCGCAAGGCTATTCGCCATCACGGCGAACCCGAGGTTGTCACTATCGATAAAAGTGGGGCTAACACCGCAGCTTTGGCCACGCTCAACGCCGACAAACCCGATGAGGAAGCGATTACCGTCAGGCAAAGTAAGTACCTGAACAACCTGATTGAGCAAGATCACCGAAATATCAAACGTCGGAGTCGACCGATGCTGGGATTCAAATCGTTTCGGCGGGCACAAACGATCCTGGCCGGCATCGAACTGAGCAACATGATACGAAAAGGGCAATATCAACATCCGCAAAGTGAGGGATTGTCACTCGCGGAACAATTCTATTTGCTGGCTGCCTAAATAACCGACAACGCAACTTTGGCCAACTTCATGTCACTAATGCGACAAAGCCAGAAATAATCAATACGGCCTTCGGCTGACGTTTACCCGTCAATGGTGATCCGGTGGTATTACCTCTGACGTAAGCCCACAGGGAACATTTACAGGCTTTTTGCATCATCTTTGCACTTTTTTACAATAATTCCTCAGAGTTGGCAGACTTGAGGTGATACCTGCCTTCTTATGTAAAATATGATTAATATATTTATGCGTTCATCATGATCTCGTCATGATGTAGAGGTAGGAAGGGTTCTAGGATGAATTATGTGAAAAGAGAGAAGAAATTGGATACCCATGGACACTAAAGACAATACAACATCTGTTGTGTCAAAAAAGGTTTTAAGGGTGCTCAATGGGTTACTTAATGGGTGTGAGTTTGTCATCGATTCGGAACGCCTCCTGGTGGTAGTTGGAGCCGATTCGGGCCCTAACCCATTAGAACCTTTCACCGAGTTGCCTGATGATACACTCTTCATACCCCAAAATGAAGACGGTATAAATTTTGAAATCATCTTCAGTCTGAATGATGAGCACGCAGTGCAACTGCGGGAGCTTAGGGGAGAAGAGTCAACACTACGTAATATATCCCTTAACTGTCGGGTACAGGTTGGTGATGTCATTTTTGCTCTGTGTCAACAAGGTGATATATGGGAATCTGATGTATTACGGTACCCGATTCAAAATCCAATAAGTGATACTACAAAGACTTTTGAAGAAAAAAAACATAACGTTTTTATTAGTATTATGGTTGTAGCTGTTCTTCTGATGGTGTCATTCGCATTTTATTGGTTCTATGACAATATCGATAACCATATAAGACGACTAAACAAAGTGTTGGTGAATAATAATAATGAACTCCGGCTGACACAAGGCAGTGATAAGATTATGTATGTCTTTGCTGAGGACCAGCGTAAAGCAATATGGGTAAATCAGGCTATTGAGCGTGGTGATCATACAAGCGCAGTTAAGGTTATTTACCCGGAAAAAGAGACTGAGCGTATCTATGTATGGCTGAATGATCACATGCCTAAGCTCAAATATTTTCGTTTACAACTCGATAATGCATTAATCCCAAGACTATTGGTCAGCCAACAGCGCTCGCAATTAGCCGTAGGACAAATAGCTGAAATTCGCACTCAACTCATGAGGCTTATGCCCTACGCAAAAAATGTAGAGGTTGTTGAAATTAATGATAATGATTTGATTAATCAGGCTGAGGAAGAGTTGGGTACAATAGGTCTAAAGTTCAAACGTAACAAAGCAAATGACTATATAAGTTATTCAGTAGGAGGGGAGTTAAATGACAGTGAGTTAATCAGACTACAAAGTTTTGTCGATAATTTTTACCATCAGTGGGGGACGGAGTTTATTCGGTTTAACATTGCATTAGAGGATAATTATCTTAAAGACAAATCATTTAGCTATGGTGATTATAATTACGTTAAATCAGGGCCGGGACAGTGGCTTTTTAAAAATTAAGAAAAAAGGAGTAATTTATGAGTTATATTGGATATATTGATAATGTTAAGGAAAAATTTGATGCGGGTGTTCTGGATCTGAGCACTCAAGTCGATAAAGCGCTTGATGATTTATCAAAAAACCCATCAGACCCAGCGCTTTTGGCTGCATATCAAAGTAAACTTTCGGAATATACTTTGTATCGTAATGCTCAGTCAAATATTGTCAAAGCATACAAAGATTTGGATTCATCAATTGTCCAGAACTTCCGTTAACTGATGCTACTTTAATTAAAAAGGAGGGGAGATGACACCGGTAAACTCAATTCAGTCTGTACAGAAAATTATTGAAAGTTATCAGAATGCCTCAGAACGGGATAATTCAGTCGTTTCGTTAGAAGACCGGATAATTCAGTCTTTTGCGGATAAAGCTGTACAGACTGAAAACACTAAAAATATTACGCAACAGCAAATTACCAACTCATCACCCGAAAAATTAATTGAGTTGCAGGAAGTCGTTGCTAATTACAATATTGAAGTTTCACTCATTAGCACCATTGCCAGAAAATCGGTTGGTGCTGTAGAAACATTACTACGTTCATGAAATATTTTTGGTATTTGTTAATAATCCTGCTGCTAAGCGGTTGTAAGCAGCAGGATTTACTCCATAATCTTGATCAGCAACAAGCTAATGAAGTGCTGGCTGTGCTTCAAAGGCATAACATATATGCTGAGAAGAATGATCTTGGTAAATCAGGCTATACAGTGACAGTTGAGAAAAAAGATTTTCCAGCTGCTGTTGATTGGCTTAAAATTTATCACCTACCAGCTCGTCCAGATATTGAAGTGTCTCAAATGTTTCCTGCTGACTCCCTTGTATCCTCTCCTAGGGCAGAAAAGGCGAGGCTGTATTCAGCAATAGAACAAAGACTGGAACAGTCATTACGAACCATGGAAGGGATCTTGTCCGCCAGAGTACATGTTAGCTATGATATTGAGTCTGGTGAAAGTGGCAGGCCCCTTCAACCTGTTCACCTCTCTGTTCTGGCCGTCTATGATAGAGGTATTAATCCGGAACATAAAGTTAATGATATCAAGCGCTTTTTAGTGAATAGTTTTTCCAATATGGAATATGACCATATATCGGTTGTTTTGTCCAAGCGTAGTGAAATACAGCAGCAGACGCCAAGTGCACAAGTTCAAAAAAATAACATAGGTACGGATAAAGTAGTTATTATTATTTTTTTGGCAGTTTTATCAATTGGTTTAATAGTTTTCTGGTTCATACTCAGACGTAGCAAATTATTTACTGATTTTAAGCAATATCTAATCACTAAAAAAGAGGGTTAAAATAGCAATGGCAGGAAGTCTGAATGAAATCCTCTATGATCCACTTTCATATCTGCATTCACAGAGGTTGAAATTAAATTTCTCATTAATTTCAACACCTCTTTGCCGCTCTATTGTTAATGATATGATTTTTGATATTTTTCATCTTACTGTGCCTAATATTCAAGTTAACACTCAGAGTAGATTCTGGATACACCATTGGTATAATATTCCTCAGATAGCCTATCTAATTGGCTGTCATGCAAGCCGTGAGGAACTCATGTGGCGGGGGCGAATATTAAATATCCCACTATGGGCAAAGGATTATTTGAAAATCGCATCATCATACGCGCCTAAATTTTCATCACCACCAGGCGAACCTTTTACGCACTCCCTTATTCTGAACGCCGGCTATTCTGGCCTGATATCCTATATTGAAGGATTGCCAGAGCCTCTCAGACAGCGGATCCCATTATTATTTCCAGATTGTATTGATGGCGTAAACTCACAATTTACGGTTAATCCATTTATTCTAAGGGTGATTTCCCATTATGTTGAAAAAAATAAAGTTACATTATCCTGTGAAGTCTGTTGAAGGTGTTCTTGTTAAACAAGAACAGATGGATCTGAATAAAGATATTGAAACGATAAAAAAACAAACAGTGCAGAAAGCCAAAAACATAATTCAACATACCAGACAAGATGTAGAGCAACTTGCTCAACAAGGCTATATGGATGGATACCAGAATGGAATGTTAACCGCCATAGCCCAAACAGCATTATATATTGGTAGCTGTAATGAGCTTTTTAACGAGAAACGTAATGAATTGATTGAAGATGTCAGAAATATTTTATCGGCAGCTGTAGCTCAACCTGAAATATTGCTTTCCGTCGTTGATGAGTGGGTAAAATCTTTGCCACTTTCAGATAATATGATACATATATACGTTCCTGAAATAACGATGGGTATAGAACCTCGATTAAAAGAGGCATTAGCCTCTTTGTGGTCTGGGCAGATAAATATAACTTATCATACAGATAAAAAATATGTCATGTCTTGTGGGCAACAAGTGGCTGAATTTTCACCTGATATTTTTGTAGAACAAGTTGCAGAGTCTTTGATGGATAAATTTAATTTAATACCATCTGAGTTTCAGAAAGTATCGGAAGATGCACTTGAATCACTTATCGGATACTGCGGAGAAATGCGTACCGGGCTGGCATTAAAGTAAATCAGATATTGATTGTGTATTATGTGGGCCACAATTAAATTTAACTGCTTTTTTCCTTTTAATAATAACTGGGATCATACAGCAAAATCTGTGATCGCTGAGTCCATTTAACAAGAGTAAGTGTTTTTTTGGTAAAGCCAAAATCAAGAATAAATATTTCCTCGCTGTATTCCTTATTTAATTATCTGGTGTATTGATTAGCTGCATACAATCAAGTCAAAACGTTGCTCCGCTTGGTAATGCCTACAATGAGTAGAATATGTATTTTTCAAAGTCATTTCGGTAATGTGCTCTTTAACGCCGGTTTTTCTGGCCTCATAAGTATAAGTGAGCAGAAATACCCGATGGTATTCACGGTATCGAAAGCGGTCACGACCTTTAGGATTTTGTCTGTAACGGTAAACCAGGGCTGACTGATAAAGGGGGCAATGAACGGCGATAGTGGTCACGGACGTACCTTAAAAATCCGTATTTCCCATGAGCTTTCAACTAATTGGAAGCATTACCGTATCCATATAAGCTATTTAGCATAAAATATAATTTAAATTCTGTTGGTGAAAATTTAAATAAATTAATATTTGTGGGTGGGGTGATGATTATGTTAATGCCAATCGGTTAATGATGGCATATTTTTAATAACAAATTTTATTTATTATGTTTCATCTGATATGTACTTTCGTTAAATAAGAAAACAACTTAATAGTGTCATGACGATATTCATCTAAATATTACTAATATAATTAGTTTCATCATAATTTCATCATTTGATATTTGTATTTTTTTCTTATAATAAAAAGACAAATTCAGTTTTCAGTGTATTTAAAATTTAGTGTTATTTTATTTACTGAATAGGACAGTATCATAATGAGAAAGTTAAAAATAATTGTGGCGGATCAACATCCGTTAATGGTAAAAGGTATCCTTGAGTTTATACAATGCTACCCTGAATTATATATTGAAGCCTACGGTTACACTGACCTGTCACAAGCCGTGACACAGTGCAATGTACAAAATGCCGATATCTTTATTCTTGGTGATTTTTCTAATTTTCTTGGTGGTCCAGAACTCGTGCATTGGGTAAATTCCAAAAAAGTAACAGGGTACATCATTTCATATATTGAAAATATATCTACCATGGATATTGATTCATTCATTTCAGCAGGCGCGAAGGGGGGGGTTTCGAAAAGCAGTCATCCAGCCACTCTTAATCGAGCTATAGATGCAGTAAGTAATAATTTTCTCTACTTTGATAATCCACTTATTGAATACAAGAAATTGGGAAAAAGGTATGTGTCACAGCAACAACTTACTGCCAGAGAAAAGCAAGTCCTGCAACTTATCGCAGATGGTATGACAAACAAAGAAATGGCCAGACAATTAATAATCAGTAACAAAACTATTGAAAGTCACAGACTCAATCTTATGAAAAAATTGAATGTACATAATGGAATAGAGTTGCTAAAAGCAGCCCTACGGATGGGGGTCTGTACTATTTAAGTAACTCAATTTAGACTCCCCCTCCGGACTATGTTCCGGATGGGGGATTATTGCGGATCGCTTCTAACTTGTTTAATTGGTCATAAATGACATGTATTTTCTTGGCATAAATCAGTCTTTTTTGCTGATTGTCTTTGGCAAACCCAGCATTATAGGTACCAAGACAATGCCAGTTCATGCCACATTTTTGGAAATGTTCACTTAAAATCGATGAACCTACTTTTATGTTTAAACAGGGATCTTCCAGAAGTTCCTTTTCGTTTTGAATGACCCCTTTACTGATGAGTGATGGAATATGCATTTGGTTCACCTGCATGATCCCATAATCGCGACTGACTACTTTACCTTCCGAATTTCGGTTGACACCAATAGCCTTGGTATTCAGATTACTTTCAACAATCCCTATAGATCTCAGTAATAGGGGGTCAATACTAAAATAAGAACCGGCTTCAGTGAAGCATAGCTTGTTTGCCAACGCTGTTTTAGACGTGACAAGTGTGATAAAAAGAATTAATGAAAATGACAGTGTTTTTTTTACAATAAAAGTAAAAGACATATTGGTCACTTATGCGGCCTCTTCCTGTTTATTGTGTTCATCAATCAGTGCCTGGAAACCTGAAAGCCTTGGGTCCTGGCTCCAAATGTTAGACCAAACGTTATTCTCAAGACGAAGTTGTTGCCAGTAATTTTCCAGTTCTACTCTCCCATACACTATCAATACCAGTGGTAGCAAACTTCCCCTCATTTTATTGAGGTCTGCTTGCTGCAGGAAACTGACGATTTCTGACTTCACTTCGCTACCGTATAAAATATACTGTGTATAAATATTATTGACGGCAAGATAACCCAGATTTTGTTCTGGTCTGATTTTGCTTAAATAAACCTCTGCCTTATCACGCTCACCTTTAAGGGCCATAAATAAAGCCATCATCCCTTGTAATACTGGATGGCTGACTGTGTTCTGCACCATCAATTGGTGCGCAAGTGTAATAGCATCATCAATAGTCGATGAATAATATGTGATCCATAACATAAGTATTCTTGCACCAATCCGATTTGGATCGAGATCAATACAGTGCTTTATGTATTCCAATGCCTTCTTGGTATTACCCGTTAAAAAATAAAACAATGAATGGTAGTAGTATACGTCCGGAGAGTCCGGCATTAATAAATGTGCCTGTTTAAATAACACACTTGCCACTGAACTTTCTCCTTTCAGACCACTTAACAGCCCTAAGATGGCCAGAGCCTGAGAATTACCCGGGTCAATCTCAATTGCTTTATCTATCGCCTTCATCGCGGTATCGATGGACAGTTGTTGATCGTACAAACCAAGTTGTGCAAGCGAGATATAACACTCAGCTAAACAGCAATAGGGCAAAGCATGTTGCGGCTGTGTACTAACGCACTCCTCAAAGATAGTAAGCGCCGCCTGAAGGCTCACTGGCGTGAAATGATACATTTCACGACGACCACTCAAACAGGAAACTGCCGTGTCAAGAGAACTCATATGATGCAATTCTCCATTTTTTAATTGAAAATTAGGTATCTTTTCAATCAACATGCTCACCATTTTAGTCAGCAAAAGAGAGACATGCATGGTAGGGTCAAATTCCAAGCTTTGATGCTCTACCAGCTTATGATCTTTGGCGTGGACTAATTCAATGAACAGCTTCCAGCCACTTCCGTGTGAAACCACTTTCCCAGTGAAATAATATTCAGGCTGCATCTGATTCATAAGGTTAGTAATCGCATAAAAATCATTGCATTCTTGTGTGGCTGCCGCTGGCAATATATCAAGACCAAAACATGCGTACTTGGATAATCCCTGAATCAAGCCATGGTGTAATAAACTGTCATCCATTAATGGAGCCATTTTAAAAGGGAAAATGGCTATGGTGGTAGATGACTTTGCCTGATCACGTAGGGACTGCACTACGGCTACCTGAGCTTTAAAGCGATAGCCTTTGCCATAAACCGTTCCAATATAACCACATTGCTTCCCTCCGCGCAGGAGTTTCCTCAGTGCATAGATGCAACGTGTTAATGATTCATCACTGGCAATATTTTGGGTCCATACCTTCTCAAATATTTGCTCTTTAGTGACAATCTTACCTCCTGCCTCTAGCAACAGTATAAATACTTCAAGTTCTTTTGGCGGAATATGGATTTCTCTATTATGGTGCAACAGAACGCCATCACTCCGCAGAACGAAATCGTCAAAGATATACTGTCGAAATGCATTTTTTTCACCAAAAGTCGGCATGCTCTTATTCCTCACGATCCGTATAACAACGAAGATGTGCTATTCTGCAGTAACTTTAAAACTACTTCATAATTAGCGTGGAACTATCAAAAATGGCTCATTGCAAAAAAAATACCAGATTTAAATAGTGCGTATTACATTAAATAAATGTTAATAAAGTTGAGTGGTAATTAATAATTGACCTGGATCAATGTCTGCTTATATTCTTTATATGGTAAGAAGCTATCATGTTAATTCCAACATAGTCTATTAGATGTACAAATAATTATTTTTATTTTCATGAAATTTAATAAAGTACACAGGTGGAAACACATCCTTCCTCAAAATCGCATATTATGAGTGAATGTGTTTAAATTTATGTTTTTTATTTTGTTTGAAATGTTATAAATGCAAATGGTTACCATGTAGGGAGCCAATACTAATTGTATATTTTAAAAATCATTGCGTTATCGAATGTCATTAAATTAATTATTTTCTTTAATTAATTTAGAGTAAATATTTATATGGATGTTATCAATATAAATATTTACTCGCATGTCTAGCATGAGCATTACTTTTCATTAAGTCAAAAAAAACGTTAAAAGGTAGCGTTTCACAACACACTTTATATCGAAACAGCTGTAGATCATGATAAAAATGACTCACATAAAATCATTTTACCCCTCTAGTTATCATTTATCCTAACAGGTTTACTTCACCTATTAAGTTTCTAAAGCAGGAAAATATTCAGCATAGGTTTCTCCTTTTTGAGGGGGGCTTACCAGCTCGCTATGAAGTGAAATACTGAATTTGGTCACTTGAATGAAATCCGGGAAATCACTGAACACTGGCTGAATGAATATAACAGTGAGCGGCCCCATGAATCCTTGAGTAACCTGAGGCCGAAAGAGTACCAGTTGATGGCTGAAAGCCCGGAAATGCCAAAAAGTACGCGGAACTAAAACGGGTGTGCTTTACTCTTTCCATAGCGTTTCCATGATGGCGTCCTGGACTTTTGTATATGTCTCTTCTCCACTATCACAAAATATTTTGTAATTACGAAGAGGAATTATACTAGGTGACTTGGATTCTGAATTTTCGGGGGTTGGGGCGTCGATTAATTCTGTACCCTCCTCATCCATATCTTTCTTCACTAACTTTTCAAGATCGTCGCCAAGGAATGTTTCATCATCTAATTTTTGTTTTTCCTGTGTGCGTTGATTTGGACCCATTGAGGTTGGTTGCTCACGAGTCATTTCACTCAAATCAACAGTTGGCTCAACAAGGTTATTCTTAGCGTTAAGTGATTCTGCATTATCACCAAAATGTATTGGGGGGGGGCTTATTATCTCAGGTGATTTTGGTCTTGCTACCTGTATATTTTCTTCTGGAGTCGTGGCATTAGCTTGACTTTCCGATTTCGGAGTCGCTGTTGTCTTTTCGAAAGAATTTGCATGATCAATAAAGGACTGCTCAGAATCAGAATCAGAGTCATATATACGCTCGCGGTCACGTTCAATAGCTGCACGCTCATAAGTAGCCATTACTTTATATTTATCAGCTTCTTTGATAATACGTATCCCTCGGCAATGGTTTTTTTTGAAGGCTTCGTCATTTGGTCGTTCGGTATCGATTGTTTCCCTCATTGAGGTGGTGTTGCTCAATTTTGTCCCGCTCATTTTTGCATCTATTAAGATTGCCCCGTTCATATTAGCGCCTTGCAGATTTGCAGATCGTAAATCGGCCCGGACCATGTTCGCACTAACCAGTTGAGTACCCGGCATTTCTGCATTAAATAAGTTCGCATCATCAAAAGAACTGTCTATAAGAAGTGTGTTGTTCAGTTGGGCATTTGTCAGATTTGCATGGTTGAAACGGGCCCCATTCATGCTTAAATTTCTCATGTCTGCGTTGGTTAAGTTGCTGCCACTGAATGAGGCACCGTTCAGTTTTACATTTCTAAATATGGCCTCCGTCATATTTAGGTTATTTAAACGGTTGTGGGAAAGATCAACGTCAGAAAATGATGAATGACTTAGGTTTACATTAGACAGTGTTGTGCCGATGAAACGGGTCTTATTTGTATAATGGGAATCACTAAGATCCGCATTATTAAAATTCGCCCCCGATAAATTGGTATTAGAAAAAGTGGTACCATAAAATTCTGTTTTTAATGCAGCCGTAGCTTGGACCTTTTTTAATGCAGCCGTAGCTTGGACCTTTTTTAATGCAGCCGTAGCTTGGACCTTTTTTAATGCAGCCATGGCCTGATCTTCTTTTAATGCAATCGTGTCCAGGTCCTCGGGTTGATATGGGTCGCAGGATAAATCTGCACAAGATAAGTCTGAGTTATCCATAGACGTATCATACATACATATTCCTCTCATTTTTGCATTATTCAATATTACTGAGTCCATATCTACCGTGTGGCAATGGGCAGAGGTAAGGGTGGCGCGGGTTAAATCGGTTTTTATTAGTTTAGTCTTTGAGATGTTGGTATTTTGTAAATTCGAGTCCGCCATGTTGACTTTATTAAATCCACAGTGACGTATCACAGTGTAACTAAGGTTGACACGCATCATATGAGTGGAATCGAATTGAGAATTGTCCAAGAAGGCATCGTGTAACTGAGCATCTGAAAAGTCGGCACCCCGAATGTTGTTACAGTTTAAAATCCAGGTATTTCCCATTGTTGCACCCCTGAACGTTACACCGTTCAGATTACAATTTATAAATTCGGAATTTTGCAGGTTGGCGTTAGTAAAATCTATTCCTGTTAGATTTAAGTTTTCGAATCGCATGCTACTAAAGTCTTGATTTGAAAGGTTGAGACCTGTGTAGTCAACATCAGAGGTGCTGCCCTTTTCCAAAGACTCTACTATTGCAGCATGCGATAATTTTGAACCATTAATCTCCTCGTTTTCAAGGGTAAACTCCACCGAAGGGGTTGCTGCAGTTAACACCCCCGCAAAAGGGGTTTCAGTGGCTAACGCCTCAGCAGGAGATACTAAAGAATTAGGTGACCGTTGCTCATCGTACATGACCTTCAATTTGTATTGACCAGACGTTTCTCTTCGCAACTCAGCAATAAATATTTCCCCTGTTATGTCATTGGTAATTTTATACGTTAGTGAGGGAGTTGTTGGTTCTTCTGCCTCAAAACTTTTTATCGTTTTGAGTGAAGGGGACTCATTTATATGATATGAGTCTTGCTGGAGGAGTTGCAGACGTCTTTCGCCATAATCAATACGACCTGCTGTAATAATATAAATAATCATTTCGCCGAATGTACGTAACCTGTTAATTTTACTGGTTAGCGGGGTTAATTTATCTTCGTTTTTTACTACTAATTTACTCGCACATAATAATTTGTCTTGAGGTCTTATATTATAATTATATGTACCCATGATATATACCTCTTTTATTAATTTAAAAAAATCAGATAACGCACCCATTGAAAATCCAATCTACACCGACATTAACTAATATTTTCCCATGCGGGGGAAACAAGACTCAAGCTTGCCGTTGTAACCAGATACTTGAGATGGTGTTCCACTATAGCACCCAGATGTGGGGTCTTTACGGGCGGCCATTTTGACAAATTGTGCATAGTATCTGATCATAATGTCTCTGTTGCTCCGAGCTATCTTTATACTGATTAAATCAATATCACGCACCTGTCTCTGCTAATATCAAATTTCAACTTTCTACGAGGCAGGGGCCGATGGATGAAGTTGAATACTTTATGAGGCTGGTAACGTTGTGCTTGATTGTCCAGTTTGTTCATTCGCCTTGAATGTTTAAAATGGGCAGCATAGGAGAGTGTTAAATTTCAGTTAAAAAATCGTAAGCTGTGCAGTGGCAACAAGAAAACCCATATGGAATAGTTGATGAGAACAGAATGAGTTTGGTAACACCTTCGTAACTGATTAAGTGGTTCTGTCGCATTAAGGCGTCGTCAGGTAACATGCTGTTTTTTTACGATGTTGCCTGCCCATGTCTCTCATCCGAAAAGCCTTCCGTCGCCTGCATTACCCCACTGATGTTATCGCTCAGTGTGTTCGCTGGTATCTCGCTTATGCCCTGAGCCTGCGTAACCTCGAAGAGATGATGGCAGAGCGCGGTATTCTTGTTGACCACTCCACTCTGCATCGTTGGGTTATCCGCTTGGTACCGTTGTTAGATAAGGTTTTTCGCCGACACAAGCACACAGTAGGTCGGCGGTGGCGCATGGATGAAACCTACATCAAAATCAAAGGCCAGTGGAAGTATCTGTATCGGGCGGTCGATACAGCAGGTCACACCATCGACTTTTTGCTGACCGCCAAACGGGACTCTGCAGCCGCATTACGCTTCTTTCGCAAGGCTATTCGCCATCACGGCGAACCCGAGGTTGTCACTATCGATAAAAGTGGGGCTAACACCGCAGCTTTGGCCACGCTCAACGCCGACAAACCCGATGAGGAAGCGATTACCGTCAGGCAAAGTAAGTACCTGAACAACCTGATTGAGCAAGATCACCGAAATATCAAACGTCGGAGTCGACCGATGCTGGGATTCAAATCGTTTCGGCGGGCACAAACGATCCTGGCCGGCATCGAACTGAGCAACATGATACGAAAAGGGCAATATCAACATCCGCAAAGTGAGGGATTGTCACTCGCGGAACAATTCTATTTGCTGGCTGCCTAAATAACCGACAACGCAACTTTGGCCAACTTCATGTCACTAATGCGACAAAGCCCATTCGCCTCCCTCCCGAAGAGCAAATGTGCGACTGCTGCAACCAGCCGATGCACGTGATGAGGGAAGAAGTGCGTGAAGAGCTGGAGCTGATACCCGCGCACGTCCGGGTGACCCGCTATATCCGCGAAAAATACGGTTGCCGCTGCTGCGAACAGCACGGTACGGTGGGTAGCGTGAAAGTGGCGCCGCCGGTGCTGGCGCTGTTCCCAAAAAGTTACGCCACGCCGTCACTGGTCGCACAAATCATCATCAACAAGTTCCAGTTCGCCCTGCCGCTGTACCGGCAGGAGACGCTGTTCGCCGGCCTCGATATCCCGCTGAGCCGGCAGACGCAGAGTCAGTGGCTGCTAAAGTTGGCCGAGCGGCTGAAACCGCTGCGAGCGCTGATGCAGGCCGCACTGCTGTCGCAGGAAGTTATTTTCGCGGATGAAACGCCGTTGAACGTACTGAGTCAGGAAAATGGCCAGAGTTACATGTGGCTGTACGGTACCGGCCGCGATGTACGCAATGCGGAAGATACCACGCCGCACCTGGTGCTCTATGATTATCAGGACTCGCGCAGCGGTCGCTGCGCGGCGGAGTTCCTGAGGGGATACCGCGGCTATCTGCAGGTTGACGGCTACGCGGGCTACCACAGCACGGAGGCGACGCTGGTCGGGTGCATGGCGCATGCTCGTCGCAAGTTCGAAGAAGCGCAGGGGGCCCAGCTGAACGCGAAGGTGGGCAAGGCAGTGTGGGCGCTGTCGCATATCCAGAAGCTGTACCGGATAGAGAAAGCCTGTCAGGGCAAGCCGCCGGAGGAAGTTTACCGACGACGGCAGGGCGAATCGAAGCCGCTGATGGAGGAGTTCGCCCGCTGGCTGGCGAAAACCGAGGTGCTGCCGAAGGGTTATCTGGGCAAGGCGATCGGTTACTGCCAGAAGCAGTGGCCAAAGCTGATGCGCTACCTGGAAGACGGACGTCTGGGCATCGACAATAACCGAGCAGAGCGTGCGGTCAAGCCGTTCGTCATCGGGCGCAAGAACTGGCTCTTTACCCATACGGAAGCGGGCGCGCACGCCAGCGCGCTGCTGTACAGCCTGGTGGAAAGCGCGCGAATCAACGGGTTGAACCCGTATGACTATCTTCATGCTGTGCTGACGGAGCTAAAATCGCCGGAGGAGAAGATCGACTGGGACGCGCTCCTGCCCTGGAAAATCACCCTACCTTAAACCCCGCAGTTGATCACTGTGGGGATTTAACGACGCTTACGATTAACAAAGCCGTCTTCCTTGCTCTGGGCATTAATACAGAAGGCCAGAAAGAACTGCTGGGCATGTGGCTGGCAGAAAATGAAGGGGCGAAGTTCTGGCTCAGTGTGCTGACAGAGCTTAAAAACCGGGGGCTTCAGGATATCCTGATTGCCTGCGTGGACGGACTGAAGGGCTTCCCGGATGCGATAAACAGCGTGTATCCGCAGACTCACATCCAGCTGTGCATCATTCATATGGTGCGCAACAGCCTGAAATACGTCTCGTGGAAGGATTACAAAGCCGTCACCGGCGGGCTGAAAACGGTATATCAGGCTCCGACAGAAGAGGCGGCGCTGATGGCACTGGATAACTTCGCGGTTGCCTGGGACGACAAATACCCGCAAATCAGCAAAAGCTGGCGTGCACACTGGGAAAATCTCAATACGTTCTTCGGCTATCCACCCGATATCCGCAAGGCCATCTACACAACGAATGCCATCGAGTCACTAAACAGCGTGATCCGCGCAGCCATCAAGAAGCGCAAGGTGTTCCCGACAGACGACTCGGTACGAAAAGTTATTTATCTGGCGATCAAGGATGCGTCGAAAAAATGGAGTATGCCGATCCAGAACTGGCGGCTGGCGATGAGCCGTTTTATTATCGAGTTCGGTGACCGCCTGAGCGATCACCTTTAATACGGTGGCAGTTACACAGAATTATTTACAGGGTCTTATTTAAACGACAACTACCAGTCAGCAAATTTCTGGTTTAATAAAATTAAAACCGACACCAGTGAAGACTCTCATAATAAACGCCAAGAAATATTTATTCCTCATACTGAGGCTCAATGGTTTTTTGATTCATGGTATGCAACATCTTCTGCCATAGTTTATAAAGAAAGTCGTGATAAATACTATCTAAATGAAGCCATTCAATTTATGAACAGATCTCTTTCACAAATCACTAATAAAGGTATGACAGGCGCGGATGGAAAACCTTTACCAGCCATGGCTTTACCGGAAAGTATCAATTTCTTGCATTATTCCGGAAAAGTGCAACCCGCTCCGAGCCCTATTATTCCATTGAACTGTTCCAAAGCATCTATGACGCTCATGTTCAATCATCTGGGTACAGTGCTACAGGATAAAGTTAACACATTATAATATAATTACTCCCCCCAACCAGCAAGTCTCAAACCCTCTATGTTGAGGAGGGTTTCGCTTTATCTATGCTTTATATAATTTATTTTTTAACGAGGAATAATATGAGCAGTGCTGTGATTATGATCATAATCTATTTATCAGGGGGGTTAATGACCTCTATTTTTATTTACTTTATCTCACAGGAACAGCGCTACTATAGAATACTGGGCTCTGTATTAACTGGCTTAACATGGTCCTTGAGTCTGATACCTGCACTTTTATTTTCCATACTTTGAACCGTTGTTATTTATCTGATTAGGGTAAGTATTCCGGGTAATGTCTCCAATTGGTTAAACTTGATGTATAATGTTCACTGGTGAGGTTTTCTCATGTCCAGCGTTAATGTTCATTGTCCTCGTTGTCAGTCCACTCAGGTTTACCGCCATGGTCAGACCCTAAAGACCATGACAGATTTCGTTGTCGTGACTGCCATCGCGTATTTCTGCTCACTTACACCTACGAAGCCTGTAAGCCGGGTGTCAAGGAGCAGATCAACGAAATGGCTTTCAACGGTCCCGGAGTTCATGATACCGCAAGGACGCTGAAAATCGGCATTAACACTGTCATTCGCACGTTAAAAAACTCGCCCCACGACGAATAACACCCTCTCAGGTCGCTCATGCTGACGTGACGCTTATCGGCAAACTCGACGAACAATGGAGTTTTGTCGGCAACAAAGCTCATCAGCATTGGTAGTGGTACGCGTACAATACCAAATCAGGTGGAATACTGGCCTATACGTTCGGTCCGCGTACTGATAAAACCTTCCGTAAACTGCTGGTTCTGCTTGTCCCCCTTTAATATCGAGATGATAACCCGCTATGCCAGAGAAATACCGAAGGCTAAACATCCGACTGGAAAAATATTCACTTAGCGTATTGAACGCAATAACCTGACATTAATAACCCGTATTAAACGTCTGGTCCGAAAAACAATCTACTTCGCAAGTTCGATTGAGTTGTATGAAAAAGTCATTGGTGCATTCGTTGAAAAATATATGTTCTACTAATTGGAGTCATTACCGTTTTCCGCCGGTCACCCTGATATCTTTCATTGTAGTTAAATTAACACTCAGCACCTACCACTTTATTATTTATTACTGGACTTAAGAAATCCCACCATTAAAACCTTATGATTTTTTATTAAAATTAATGTATAAATGGTTTATATTAATGTGAAATTTTATATTATGGGAAATGAAACATAAAAAAGCCAAAACAATCAAGGTAATATATATCCTGATAAAAAGTAATATATCAGGTAAATATTTAAAACTCACCCTATCTGTTCTCAAATTTCATCTATACCATTACTAACCCAATGTCAAAATTTTCATTCCGCCCCTACTTACTTATCTCATTAGTAATAATGATAACACGCGACTCTTAAGTTTAAGACTTATCTTAATCAATATTTTACATATGTTGTTGCATTTTTCTATGCTGGATATTGCACCATCTGTTCTTCGAAAACTTTTTTCCTGCACTTGGAAATGGTAAAGTCATGACCATAATTGATCGTATAGATCTGTTGTCGGGGAACTTGCAGTACAAGCCACCGAGTCAGCCCAGTGACACAGGAGATTATTAGCAATGTTTTTGGGAATGTTTCAACTTAATGATAATGATAATGATAATGATAAAGCTAGATTTGACCACTTACTGATGGTTGCAAAAGTTCTACCTAAAAAAGCCCTTCCCGAACTGCTCCGAGCGATTGTACAACCGGAACAAAATGACTTTATTTTGACGGTGAATCAAGAGGATGTGCAAGCTCGTAGAGATGAAAGTTTTTTCTTTTTTGATGGTATCCAGCAGAAAATAGATATCGAACGAATGCAACAGCAAGAAAAAAACAAAAATGATTATCCACTCTCTTTAGCAACAGATATGGTACTTCCTTGGACCTGGAGTCTGAGGCGGTATATTGATAACCAGTCAACATTGAAAAATCAAAAAACTGAATCGTGGACATATGATCACCTAAATCATGATGTAACCCTTTGGTTACCGTGGGAGATTGGTTTTGTTAAAAGCAGAGATAACGCTATAACGGACAACATTGTATCCAAAAAGCGAGTTTTAATACCTGACCGCGTTTATGACATGTCTTTTCTCTTCGAAACTATAAAATCTGATGGTATTTACTGGTATGTCAATGGCAAAAAAGAGGAGAAAGTCAGTTCCTACCGCAGTGCTGCCTTTTTTGAAATTGGACGACTTATAGAACAATCATAAGAGAAGCACGGCTCCTTACGGAATATAAACAGCGTGTTCATGAAGTAAGTAAAAATACATAAAAATCAAGCTCATCAGGATGTTGCTCAATAGTAAGATGGCACTGTTCGATGAGCGCAATTATACCTGCGATGTCACCAGTGGCACGTATCGTTAATGGTTTAATCAGCACACCATTATCATTGAATGAAGAACGGAGTTCAGCTTTTGGGGTATATATCGCGTTGGCAGCTGATGAGGCGTGCCAGTGAGCACTCCATTCACGCTGTGATAGTAAAAAATTCTGCCAACCCATCGTTTTTAGTGTTTCAATAAAATAAGTAAAGCGAAACAACAAACTTTGAGCTGCAAGATCACCCATGCTAGAGCGATAAATGAACTCAATTTTACGGTGTAAATTAGCACTAAAACCGTACTTTTTTCCTTGTGCCAATAGCCAGGTTATATCGGAAACAATCGTTTTTGAAAACAAGTGACGTTTTTGTGCGAAGTGAAGCCATTGCATGATGAAAAGATGTCGCTCTAGGTCGGATAATGCTTTGCCCGGCTTTGTCGCATTAGTGACATGAAGTTGGCCAAAGTTGCGTTGTCGGTTATTTAGGCAGCCAGCAAATAGAATTGTTCCGCGAGTGACAATCCCTCACTTTGCGGATGTTGATATTGCCCTTTTCGTATCATGTTGCTCAGTTCGATGCCGGCCAGGATCGTTTGTGCCCGCCGAAACGATTTGAATCCCAGCATCGGTCGACTCCGACGTTTGATATTTCGGTGATCTTGCTCAATCAGGTTGTTCAGGTACTTACTTTGCCTGACGGTAATCGCTTCCTCATCGGGTTTGTCGGCGTTGAGCGTGGCCAAAGCTGCGGTGTTAGCCCCACTTTTATCGATAGTGACAACCTCGGGTTCGCCGTGATGGCGAATAGCCTTGCGAAAGAAGCGTAATGCGGCTGCAGAGTCCCGTTTGGCGGTCAGCAAAAAGTCGATGGTGTGACCTGCTGTATCGACCGCCCGATACAGATACTTCCACTGGCCTTTGATTTTGATGTAGGTTTCATCCATGCGCCACCGCCGACCTACTGTGTGCTTGTGTCGGCGAAAAACCTTATCTAACAACGGTACCAAGCGGATAACCCAACGATGCAGAGTGGAGTGGTCAACAAGAATACCGCGCTCTGCCATCATCTCTTCGAGGTTACGCAGGCTCAGGGCATAAGCGAGATACCAGCGAACACACTGAGCGATAACATCAGTGGGGTAATGCAGGCGACGGAAGGCTTTTCGGATGAGAGACATGGGCAGGCAACATCGTAAAAAAACAGCATGTTACCTGACGACGCCTTAATGCGACAGAACCATTAAAATTGTGTAATTGCCTGTTTTTGGTATGTTCACTCCAGTAACGGAGACAGGCAAATTATGGACGAAAAGAAACTCAAGGCCTTCGCGGCTGAACTGGCTAAAGGCCTTAAAACCGAAGCCGACCTCAATGCATTTTCCCGCATGCTGACGAAGTTAACCGTCGAAACGGCGCTCAATGCCGAGCTGACTGACCATCTGGGGCATGAGAAAAATGCCCCGAAAGCAGGCTCGAATACCCGCAACGGCTATTCATCCAAAACGTTGTTGTTCGACGACGGTGAAATCGAACTGAACACGCCTCGCGACCGAGAAAACACCTTCAGGTCTTCCGCAACTTGGGTGGTTCAGATCATGCAAGGGAACTCATCACTCGCCGTCTCAGCAGCTCGAACCCGGCACGACCATACATTTGGCGTTTCAACATCTTCAGTCGGTTTACATGCCCCTCAACGACCCCGTTACTCCATCTGCAACAGATAGCTTCAACTATTGCGGCTGCATCAGATTCCATTCCTGCAGCAACCCGTTGGAGGTCAATCAGTCCGCTTTTGCTTACATTGATGAACCACGGGTTTAACAGTGTTTTATTTTTCGTTTTCAGCATTCTGTAGAAGTCGAGTGCCAGCTGCTGTGCCGTTTTCAACTGAGGCTCTTTTTCGCACATCAACCTGATGAACCGTGATGCGTAGTTTTCTTCCCCTTTGATTATTCTCCAGGGCATCAGCCAGCGGCTGACCCTTGAGGCTGAGGGACGACGGACTGAAGCCGAAATCGGATCTGACACACCTTTACGCCATCTGGCAATGGCATCTCTGACCGTTGTCTCACTGCCGGCGAAGCCCATCGCGGCCATTTCACGCCATATTAGGCTGGCGTTATGGTTGCCATTTTCACGTTGTTGTTCGTAAGCGTCGTTGGAACCACACCTATTTTTGGGTTCTGTCGCATTAAGGCGTCGTCAGGTAACATGCTGTTTTTTTACGATGTTGCCTGCCCATGTCTCTCATCCGAAAAGCCTTCCGTCGCCTGCATTACCCCACTGATGTTATCGCTCAGTGTGTTCGCTGGTATCTCGCTTATGCCCTGAGCCTGCGTAACCTCGAAGAGATGATGGCAGAGCGCGGTATTCTTGTTGACCACTCCACTCTGCATCGTTGGGTTATCCGCTTGGTACCGTTGTTAGATAAGGTTTTTCGCCGACACAAGCACACAGTAGGTCGGCGGTGGCGCATGGATGAAACCTACATCAAAATCAAAGGCCAGTGGAAGTATCTGTATCGGGCGGTCGATACAGCAGGTCACACCATCGACTTTTTGCTGACCGCCAAACGGGACTCTGCAGCCGCATTACGCTTCTTTCGCAAGGCTATTCGCCATCACGGCGAACCCGAGGTTGTCACTATCGATAAAAGTGGGGCTAACACCGCAGCTTTGGCCACGCTCAACGCCGACAAACCCGATGAGGAAGCGATTACCGTCAGGCAAAGTAAGTACCTGAACAACCTGATTGAGCAAGATCACCGAAATATCAAACGTCGGAGTCGACCGATGCTGGGATTCAAATCGTTTCGGCGGGCACAAACGATCCTGGCCGGCATCGAACTGAGCAACATGATACGAAAAGGGCAATATCAACATCCGCAAAGTGAGGGATTGTCACTCGCGGAACAATTCTATTTGCTGGCTGCCTAAATAACCGACAACGCAACTTTGGCCAACTTCATGTCACTAATGCGACAAAGCCATTTTAATTACAGTCTCGACAGACTGCTATTTCGGCACACTGATGCCGCATAATTGGGGCGTCAGTGTGCCAATAGATTCAGTCAATCAACTCAACCCGAATAAGCGTGCAATCACTACTTGGAACTTCAATGTCAAAACCATCACTGCCTCTAACCCAAACCATAGCCTCACCATCATCCCCATCTTCACTGGGTTTATTGGTCAATAATTCATACTCTTCATTATCAATCATCACCAATACTTTGGTTTGCAGAGACTGCACACTCTGATTGCTTACCTGTCGGTTAGACGTGATTAGAGATTCCTGAGGCTCAGTCGGCTGGGTGTTGGCCTCATTATGACTACCGTCAATAGCAATTACAGTTTGCTCTATACCAATAATCTGTGGGTTAGCCGTGATGTCGGGCTCCTGAGGCTCCGTCGGCTGAGAATTTGAAGTGGGAATGCCACTCTCTGCCGGTATTTGGCTTGAATTTAGTGCATTGTCATTCAGGGGTTCGGTCAGCTTGATTTTCCCTTTAGCAATATCCAACCATTTCTGGGCTTCAGGACGCCCCAATCCACCTTGATTTTCAGCTTGGGCAATAAGTTGTGCAGCAGATTCGGGACTAATCTTGTACAACTCTGAAAGAATATTGAGAGTCTCAACATAGGTGACAATATTTTTGTTATAAAGCTCAACGACAGATCCAGGCATTTCCAGCAGTTTCAGATGTTTTGAGACAAAGGGCGATTTCTTTCCGATACTCTCGGCAATATCAACAACTTTCATCCCTGCTTGACGCAAATCATCAAATGCTTTAGCCAGTTCCAAGGCAGTTAGGTCGTTTCGGGCCACGTTCTCAACTAACTGACCAATAATACGATCATGGGTAGTCAGGCCCTTAGCTAACGAACGGTCGACAAATGCTCTTACTGGCTCATTATTAAGCTTACATGCTCGCCATCTTCTCTCACCAATATAGATACAGTATCTGCCATCTTCATCAGCAGGGAATAGGGTGATCGCTTGCTTTTGTTTGCCGCCTTTTAGCGTCTTGGCCAGGGCCTCTATCTCTTCAGGGTCAAAATAGGTCCGAACCTGTGGGTTTGAGTAGATTTTGCTGGTATCCATCCAAACGACTTCTTCCACATCTTTCTTGGGGCGAATTAGTGAACCCAGCGCAGGTGTCTTATTGTTATCTGCTCGAGCAGCGGCGGCGAATTTATTCTTGCTCATCATCATTCTCCTGATGTTCAATCCTACTCATAATCTCCTGGGCAAGATCGGTAAATTGCATCGTAGGTTCCGAAGCCGGTGCGTAATCCAAAATAGATTGTGCTAATAACTGTGCCTCACTGATCTTTGGCGAAGTCCCAATAATGGGCTTCATCAGTAAATCGCCATATTGCTCATCCAAAGATGATAAATAAGCATCTTGAATATTCAGCAATTTATGTTTGGTTCTATTCACGAAAGTGGCTTTGTTAATCACTACGCCCAATAATCGCAAATCGTGGTCGAACTGACTGATGGTATTATTGGCAGTGGTAATTTGTAGGCGAATGCCTTTCTTCGCGAAACGAGCGAGTTCTGTTGGGATAACCAACCAATCAGATGACCGGTGTGCTGCTGCCAGCAGATTACCAAAGGAAGGTAAGGTATCGATAATGATGATATCAAAACAATCCTTAACCTCCTGAATTCGTTTATGAAAGATATCAACCACTGATAGATTATCACTTTGAATCTGGGCCAAATCTAAACTGGAACCAATCAAATACAAGTTATTGCTAATGCGCAGAGGTCTGAATGTCTTATCTGGCGTAAACATATTCCAGACATGCGACACCCCTGGTACAAATATCTCCGCATCGATCTCTGGTTCAATTTCCAAAGGAAATGTTTCATCTTCACGGAAAAATTGCTCAGTAAGGTTTGCTTGAGGGTCCATATCGATGGTCAACACCTTATAGCCTTGTTTAGCGTAGGCTGCTGCCACATAAGCCGCTATCGTCGTCTTACCTACCCCCCCCTTCTGGGCACTAATAGCAATGACCTTTTTGCGCGGTTTATAAATACCATCTGGTTCAGAAAAAATTTGACCGGCTTGAATATCAAATTCATTTTCAATCTTGCCAATCAACTCTTCCGGCATAACACGGAAATTAGAGCTTCCTTCTGGTGCAATATAAGATTTCAACGTCCGCAATGGGATACCAAGACGATCTGCAATCGTATCCCAAGTAACTTTACCGGCCTTTAACTTCACTTTTCTAAGCAAAAAAGCTTGTGGGGTCATTCTAGGCGACATTTTTAATCCTTTCATTAAAAGGTCCACACAGAACTGACATTGTGCCGAATGCCAAGCATAGCCATTGACACAACTTTATTAAAAGGCTTCAGTTCGCGCTGTTGGGTCAGTTGATTAATACGGGTTTTGATTTTCTCTTTACTGATCTCACCAAAAAAATACAAAGATCTTTATTTTTCATAGCCGGTACTCGCACATGCTCAATCTTTTTAACTTGGGAATATTGCAGAGCAAGTGCTAGAATACTATTCTGATTCATCGGGCATTCCTTCTCTAGTTATCTCGATGCGAAGTGGAGGCTGTGACTCTTGCCGGGGTAAAGCCTCCCAAGTTACTGTGTTCTTATCGTGTACTTTATTTTTACATAGTACACACAAAGGGCACATATCATCAAGACCTAATCAGCGTAATTCCCCCTTTTTTGAGAATATCATCACAAAATTTGGTCATGTATTCAATGTGGTTATTAGTATCACATAAGGTAATGCTCACGCTCAATGAACGTACCGATAATACTGTCATGCATTTCTGCCGATTTTGAGTATCCGAGAGTCTTGCGGTTCAGTCGTTTCAACCGATTACGAATATTCAGGTTTTCACGCTCAATCCGCTGCGTGTAAAGCTTGCCACTGATGTGTTTTTCATCCGGCAACATGTCATAAGCACTGAAGTTGTCGGTACACCAAAAGACGACATTGAAACCTAACAGCAACCCCAATAATTGGCGAAATGTCTTTTTGCTCCGACGACCAAAAACATGAGCAATAATACGTTTGAAGCGAGGCTCCCAGGCATACCAAAGCCAGCGTTGCTGCTTTTTGTTGCCGATAAACGACCACATCTCGTCCACTTCGCAAATGAGTTGAATTTGCAGGTTATCCAGTGGCAGCGTTGTTACATTCCGCGGCGAGAGTTTTTTAAAGTGCGCACAACGGTATTGATGCTGATATGTAACGCCCGTGCAGTGTCACGAATACCGGCATTGTTCATAGCAAGATCGACAATTTGATCTTTCATACCGGGGTGGCATGCACGGTACTCGTATTCTAGTTGAAAGCTCCGGCGGCAGGCCTGACAGCGGTAGCGCTGATGCCCGGAGCGTCCTGGTCCGTGCTTTTTAACAGAGTGCGCCTGCTCACAAAATGGGCATTTCACATCAACCTTAGCCATCAAACCCTCTCAGATAAATGCGAAGATGTTACCTGATGATCTCCGCATTGAATACATGACCCACTGGCGCCACTGGCTGCATTGATGCGTCTGGAACTGCTGAAAAGAACGGTGTTACATGCCGATGAAACACCCTTGCTGATACTGGATGCGAAGCAGGGGGGCAAAGCGCGTAAAGGTTACTTGTGGGCCTATGTCAGCGGTGAGAAAACCGGGCCTGTCATCGTCTGCTTCGACAGCCAACCCGGTCGGGCAGCGAAATATCCGCAAGCGTACCTGAGCGGCTGGAACGGTAGCCTGGTGAGCGACGGCTACGCCGCCTATCATCCCCTGAACAAGGGTGGCGATGTGGTTAACGTGGCCTGTTGGGCGCATGTGCGGCGGGGCTTTGCGGACCTGTTCAAAGCGAATCAGGATCCGCGTGCAGAAACAGCCTTGAAGATGATTGGCCAGCTTTATAAGTTGGAAAAGAGTATCCGACACCGACCGGTCGATAAAATTCGGCAGTGGCGACAACGGTACTCGAAGCCCAGACTGGAGGTATTGTGGGTCTGGCTGACGTGCCAGGTTAAAGCCTGTGCGCCGGGTTCGGCGTTATATAAAGCTATCCAATATGCGCTGAATCACAAAATTGCACTTTGCCGGTTCGTGGAAGATGGCGAATTACCGCTGGACAACAACCGGTGCGAGCGCGCCATCAGGCCAGTGGTGATGGGGCGGTCGAACGGGCTGTTTGCGGGGTCATTGGCGGCGGGTCAACGCGCAGCAAACATCATGAGCTTGCTGGAGACCGCACGGCTGAACGGTCTTGAGCCGTACGCGTGGTTGAAATCGGTGCTGACGCGTTTACCGGAATGGCCGGAAGAGCACCTGCACGAACTGTTACCCTTCCCCGAAAATACCTTCACGGACTAACCGATTCTGGGTCATGCAGAACCAACCTCTTATGTCAATGTGAGTTCACCGTAGTATTACCACACAAGCGGCGCTTATTCACCAACTCAACCCCGCTGTCCGGGGCTGGGCGAATTATCACCGCCATGCCGTTGCGAAGGCCACCTTTACCAAGGTCGATAGCCAGATTTGGAAAGCACTATGGCAATGGACGGTTCGGCGCTGGATCAAGGAACGATATTTCCATGTTGTCGGTGCGCGGCATTGGGTGTTGGCCAAGCAAAGCGCGGCAGGGGGTTTTCATCCGATTAGAGCCTTAGCCTTTGCTCTGATCTCAGCAAGTTTTTCAGGCGATACAGTGCCTTTTTTTGTTACTTTTCGCGCTCTCCAGTCGACACAGGTAACTTGATCGGCAAGAGCAACACTTTCGCGGCTACTCGATAGTTCTACCTCAAATGGATAGCCTTTAGCTTTAGTGGTACACGGAACGCAAAGCAGCAACCCTACGGGATTATTGTAAGAAAAAGGGCTAAGGACGACCGCAGGGCGATGACCTCCCTGTTCGTGACCTTCTACGGGGTCAAAATCCAGCCAGATCAGATCCCCGGAGTTTGGTACGTAACGTGAAACCATTTAGATCAATTCCTTTCCAACAGGCGAACCAAAATCTATTTTTCCGTGAACGTTATCTGGTGTGATACCTGATAACAGTACATCCAGTGAATACTCTTTAGATTTCAATGGAACTAAAACAATTTGGCCAGCTTCATCAATTTTCAAATCGAGTTTATCTTCAACATTAAGTGCTGCTGCTTGCATTACGCTGGCTGGTATCCTGATCGATGGGCTATTGCCCCATTTTTTTAGCGTTACTGTTGTCATTAACATTTCCTCCCTTACATTTGTAGATACATTGTAGAGGATAAACAATGTATCTACAAGCCCCCTTCCTTGTATGTAATAGCTACGTGATGGTTAGCTACTATCACATGAAGCGGAGTGAGTCAGTCCCCTTCCCAAAGGTCATAACCTTGATTAGTAGCTGATGACCCTCCGCTTCCCTTTCACGCCAGCATTGATCTTGAACGGTTACCAAGAGCACGACTCTGCATGTACAAGGCGAATAGGCGTGATGGTCAGGTGAAAGGAGAACAGCAATGTACCAACTAGGAATCGATGTCAGCAAAGCATCACTGGATATTTGTTTACTTCTTGATGGTGTCCGCGGACGGATAAAAACCAAAAAATTAAAGAATGACTATCGTGCTGTGAATTCAATTATTTCATGGCTTCAACAGCAAAATTGCAAGCCTGAAGATGTACAGACCATCATGGAAGCCACTGGAGTCTACCATGAACTTCTGGCTACAGGATTACACCTAGCCGGGGTACCCCTTCCGCTCTGCATAGCCATGCTGACTTATAGCGGATGATGTTTATGAGTTAAGCCCTTTTAACCCCGTTAGCGCGGCGTAGCCGCGATGTATCGGGGCTTAGTGCTGACAGCTTGCTGGAAGCGCTTAGGGGGCTGTACGTCAAAACTAAAGCGATCTTTTTCTTGACTCAACACGGTAGCTGCTAGACAGAGTTTTTAGCTTACTTTCAACAGTGATGTAGGTAAGGGCGAAAAGCGCCTTTTCGCTGTATTGCGTCCCGTTGACGCCATGCCTCCGGGCAAAGACCGGAGGTGCTACTTAAAGTCTGTTGGGGAGCATAGCGACCATGCCGAACCGGCGCGGCCGTCTGGCCGCTGCAAGAGCGGTCATTATTAGTTTTCCCCGTTATCCACAGATCTTATCCAGCGAATAAATAGATCTTTAATGAAATTAAGTAGGTCGAAGACCTGATTGTTTTGCAGCTAACTATTGGTTGATTGCAGATAATCACATTTACCTATTTGCAGGTAAATGTGCATAAAAGATAACGGTGCGTGTCAAGGTAGTTGTCGCCTCTGTTAGATCACGCAGCGAGGGTTTCTCGCTCCGGATTCAGCCACACTTCATCCTGCCAACTCCAGTTTCTTGTCTGCCCTGACCACCGATGCGGAGTTCGCATTTTTGCCGCTTCATACACCGATTTCCGTTTCTCCAGTAAAGCAACGTCTTCACCCCGGTGCCGTTGGCCTGGCGTTACATACCTGATACCCCTGTGGCGGTGCTCTTCGTTGTACCAACTGACGAACCCTTCCACCCAGGCTCGCGCATCTTCCAGTGTCGCGAACCCTTTCTCCGGCCACGAAGGCACGTATTTCAGCGTTCTGAACAGCGACTCCCCATACGCGTTATCGTTGCTCACCCGCGGCCGGCTGTGCGAGGCCGTTATCTTGTAAGCGTCGTTAAATCCCCACAGTGATCAACTGCGGGGTTTAAGGTAGGGTGATTTTCCAGGGCAGGAGCGCGTCCCAGTCGATCTTCTCCTCCGGCGATTTTAGCTCCGTCAGCACAGCATGAAGATAGTCATACGGGTTCAACCCGTTGATTCGCGCGCTTTCCACCAGGCTGTACAGCAGCGCGCTGGCGTGCGCGCCCGCTTCCGTATGGGTAGCTTCACGTTGGTGGAGTAAAGACGCTGTCTGGCGTTAAAGAATGCACTGCGGGTGATGGCATGCAGGCGGCAGAACGCAGTCTGGTTAAGGCCGGAGCGTCGCTGCTCCTCGATGATGACGCGCCATTCCTCAGTTGTACGGTAAACCCCCATAGAAATTCCTCTTCGTATGATCGAAGTGGAAATGATGGCGGTTCAGAGATCGCAAAAATAGGTGTGGTTCCAACGACGCTTACTCTTAAACAGCATCTCACGAGCTCGCGCACATCTGACAGATGAAACAAGATGGCATTGAACTCCCTGCTTATGTAACCACCATGCGATGTTGCGGTGATAATCAGCTGTAGGTTCAAAGGCCGCGATAATATCATCATGGGGTGAAGCGGTGAGCGCAAGCAGTCGATTGAACCCTTCCAGTGTATTTTCGATACGCAGGTAAGATGTTCGTCCATCCGGGTGCCGGATTTTTGCATCGTGATGTTTTTTAGCGATATCTAGGGCAATCAGAGTCCCCGATACACCGATGTTACTAACAAAAGTGTTCATTGATTTTCTCCACTTGTGACAGACACAGACATTACAAGTTGTAGAAAATAGCTGACTTAAACGCTAGCTGGATGCACTCAATAGGTATCATGGTTCTGAATTTGCAGGGAAAATGCTGGACAAGTGGGTGTATGAAAGAGGGATCAGGATCGACTTCTCACGCCCGGGAACACCGACGGACAACGCTACGGTGGGGGTCCTTTAATGGCAGATTGCGGCAGGAATGTTTGAACGAGAACTGGTTCATGTCTCTGGAGGATGCACGGTGCAAAATCGAGGGCTGGCGGATACACTATAACCAGAGCCGTCCCCATTCTGCCCTGGGCTGGATGACTCCTTCTGAATTTGCCGAGAAATCTGCCGGTTGCCAGAATATGCAGCCAGAATGAAGCCGGTTATTCCTGATTATGAATGGATCACATACGGGGAGCGGGTCACCACAGTCGAACTTAAACCATAAGTATATAGGGAGGGTGTACACTTCCGTGGGTTTATCCGTTTATTGTACTGGATAAGTGGATCTGTTTAACGTACATCTTTCATCATGACCACTTATAGTATCGGAATATTATCTTTGATTAGTTCTCTGGTGTTCTCGTAATTGCTATGACTTTACTTTCTTTGAAGTCTATCATGAGCAATAAGAAGCATCTGATACATACTCAAATCCTCATTCCCTGTTTGTTTCATAATTTGCTGAAATTCAACAAATAATTGAGATTCTAGCTCTTTTGAACTCAAATATTCCGGATGTTCACTAAAAAAGTCTTTTGTTTGCTTTATCGCCAATTGTTCGCTGTTATTATCGTTTGAATTCGTTTGATTAGCGCCTAAGGTGTTGCATCCACAAAGTATGCAAACCATTAGTATACATACAAATTTCTTTATCGGTTTCGTTCCAGTCTTAATCATGGGTAACCTACACATCGTTCAGGAGTACACTGTTTGCTGTTAAATTTTTATTAGCAGCAATGCCAGTATTGTTTCTGCATAAACATGTCTAACGAGTGATAGCCGTTATTGAGACAATAGCATAATATTTCAGATACTGTTTAAATATTCAATATCTAAACGAGCTATTTAGGGGGATCTTTTTTATATAGAGCAGAGTATCATCGTAACTATTATTGAATTTTTACTATAAAAGTACCAAAAATTTACTTTTGTACTCTTATGATATTCGCAAACTTGTGTTTTAAAGCAAAATTTAATATTGCAGTGAGTATAAATTCATGTTCAGTTATGTGATCTCGAGCCGCTCTGGCTTTAGCCTGAACACTGAGGTTTGCTGATAACCAAAATGATTTTTTACTCGGGTTGTTCTTTCTGGGAACGTGAACGTAATCAGAGGCTCCTTGCAGTGTATGATCGATAAATTCTTTCACGGCCTCGTCATACAGTTCACCAATACTTATGGAACGAGAGCGTGCCATAAGCTTGGCTGATTCATGAATTTCAGCAGGGATTGTTGCTCGGCGAAGAATGCGGCCATTACGAATTGATATAAGAGAATGAGTCGTTAAATTTTTCATCAAAATCACCTAGTTGATGGCGATCTAAAGTAATCTAAAAATGATTGTATATTGATGATGGCTTATCTGCAACGTTCCGTGAAGGGTGGAGATAACATGCAATGCAGTGCAGTGTTTTCGCTTAATTTGCTAGAGCGGTAACGACTGATCTTTGAAAAACGGGAGTGTTAGAAATTTTCTGTCACTCCAGTAAAATATCTCAAAAAGGAGTGACTAATGATTCAGCCTTTCGAGTTCGACTCCCATCTGGCTGGATACCCTCCACTATAAAATACGAGAGGATGGAGGTTATGTTACGGCACAAGCGCTCAACCTTGAGGGTAAAAATGTGACTCTGTAATTATATCTAACTGAAAAATAAGGGTACACTTCGAACTGTCGATACTGACTGACCTGCAAAATCATGGCCTGAAATATATCCTGATCGCGTGCGTGGATGGACTGATGCCCTTTTCAACGCCAGTGCTTCTGGTCGTTATATCACTGGCGCTGACATCATAGGGCCATTTGTTGCGCATCGCACGCTGCGCGGTCATTCGGGGTGACATCGACCAGCCGATAACGATCCGCGACCCCAGGTCAATCACCACCGCCAGATACAACTAGCCTTCGTCCGTACGTCCGTAAGTATGTGATATTGCCAACCCACTTCTGGTTCGGGCCACTGGCGTAAAAATCCTGCTTCAATAGGTTATCTGAGACCGGTAGCCCGTGTGGGCGATAGCTGAGCAGACTGAACCTGCTTTTTGCCCGAACTCCTTGGTGGCGCAGGCTAGCCCCGACAGTTTTTAGATTATACGGTACATCCTGTTCACGGATCTCATCAGCCAGACGGGGGCGCCGTAGCGTTGTTTTGCCTAGCTGAAAACATCATAAACAGCCCTGTCGCAGAGCTGGCGGAATTACTGACGTTAATTTATCACCGCACAACAGGTAAGCCACGCATACCAGGGGGTCAGTTTGGATATCGAAAATGACAAATAGAATATCCGCTCGTAATAATAAATAACCCCGATAACCCCGATAACCCCAAAATTATTGTGCGATGGAGTTACTGGGGATATAATAATTAAATCAGGGCGCAACAGGGCAAAAGGATGGATAGCAGAAAATTAATTGCAGAAGTCAAGGCAGACGGTTGGGAACTGGTCAGGGTTAACGGTAGCCATCACCATTTCACGCACCCTACTAAAAAAGGGCTGGTGACGATACCGCATCCCAAAAAGGACTTACCCATAAAAACGGTTAAGAGCATCAGGACACAAGCAGGAATTTAACTCCTGCTTTCTCGAAGAGGCTTAAATTATGTTTTACCCAATTGCGATTGAAGCAGGCGACGAACAGCACGCATACGGCGTAACTGTCCCAGATTTACCGGGCTGTTTCTCAGCAGGAGATACGATGGACGAAGCGATTTTAAACGCTAAAGAAGCCATAACCGGCCACATTGAATTATTGGTAGAAATGGGCGGGGATATCCCCGCAGTTTCACCACTCGGTGTGTTGTCGAAAGATCCAGAGTATGCCGGCTATACGTGGGCGGTTGTTGATATCGACGTGACTCGCTTACTGGGCGGCTCAGAGAAAATTAACGTAACGTTGCCGAAATCGTTGATTGACCGTATTGATCGATGTGTAGCAACTAATCCAGAATTTAAAACCCGGTCAGGGTTTCTCGCTCAGGTAGCGTTAGAGCGTATCGCTAAGCATTAAACCCCACATGAAGCCCGCTTATTGCGCTGAGGAATCCCCAGTAATGGGCGGGTAAAAAAAGACAGGCATAGAGTTTTGTGATCTACTGATTTGTGCAACCAATTCAATGAGATCACCTCTATGCCTGCTCGCCAAGTGTGTCAGAATTTTTCCCTGATGCATTAGCACCCTTTCACAAATACCGACAAAATGCTTTGCTGGATGCCACCATTGCGTTAATCGTAAACGTCGCTGGTACCGCACCTTCCGCTTAACGCGATGAAACATCATGCTTGTCTTTGGAATTCACCGAAGATCAGAGGCAATATGGCAAAGACGAACCATCGCACTCCCGACGAATGGCGTGAACTGCTCGACGCACAACAACGCTCCGGTCTCAACCAAACTCAATTCTGTAAACGCCATCAAATCTCACGCAGCGCTTTTTTCAATGCCAAGGATCGCCTCGTTGCGCAAGCCAAGTCGCCGCCGCCCGCATTTATCGCTGTCTCTCCGCTCAAACAGGGTTCTTTGCCGATAACGCCGCCTGTCGAACCCACTCCCGCTGTTGCCGAACCTGAGCTACCTCCGGTTGAGTGCGATTCTATCAAACTGACGCTCGCACACTGCTCACTGCAATTTCCCCTCAGCCTTTCTCCATTTTGGCTGGCGACCTTACTGCGGGAACTCACGCCATGAAGATGTTTGTCGATGCCACGCAGATTTATCTTCACCGCCTTCCCGTGGACTTTCGCAAAAGCATCAACGGGCTCACGCTACTGGTTGAACAGCACATGGCGTTATCGCCTTTTAGTGGAGCCCTGTTTGTCTTCTGCAATCGACGGCACGACAAAATAAAGGCGCTGTACTGGGACACCACCGGTTTTTGTCTGTGGTATAAACGCCTTGAACAGGCGCACTTCAAATGGCCTTCCCGGTTGAGTGGCGATACGTTGACGTTGGATGAACAACAATGGCACTGGCTGTTAGAGGGGATAGACATCACAAAAATACAGCGGCATCCCCCTCTGCATTACACCTCGTTGAGTTAATAAAAAAGTACAACTACCGGTTAAATAACAATGTATTAAGGGGCAGTAAAGGGTATAATTCATACCATGAAAACACTGCCCGATACCCTGCCAAACGGTTCTGTCGCATTAAGGCGTCGTCAGGTAACATGCTGTTTTTTTACGATGTTGCCTGCCCATGTCTCTCATCCGAAAAGCCTTCCGTCGCCTGCATTACCCCACTGATGTTATCGCTCAGTGTGTTCGCTGGTATCTCGCTTATGCCCTGAGCCTGCGTAACCTCGAAGAGATGATGGCAGAGCGCGGTATTCTTGTTGACCACTCCACTCTGCATCGTTGGGTTATCCGCTTGGTACCGTTGTTAGATAAGGTTTTTCGCCGACACAAGCACACAGTAGGTCGGCGGTGGCGCATGGATGAAACCTACATCAAAATCAAAGGCCAGTGGAAGTATCTGTATCGGGCGGTCGATACAGCAGGTCACACCATCGACTTTTTGCTGACCGCCAAACGGGACTCTGCAGCCGCATTACGCTTCTTTCGCAAGGCTATTCGCCATCACGGCGAACCCGAGGTTGTCACTATCGATAAAAGTGGGGCTAACACCGCAGCTTTGGCCACGCTCAACGCCGACAAACCCGATGAGGAAGCGATTACCGTCAGGCAAAGTAAGTACCTGAACAACCTGATTGAGCAAGATCACCGAAATATCAAACGTCGGAGTCGACCGATGCTGGGATTCAAATCGTTTCGGCGGGCACAAACGATCCTGGCCGGCATCGAACTGAGCAACATGATACGAAAAGGGCAATATCAACATCCGCAAAGTGAGGGATTGTCACTCGCGGAACAATTCTATTTGCTGGCTGCCTAAATAACCGACAACGCAACTTTGGCCAACTTCATGTCACTAATGCGACAAAGCCCGTGTTTTGTATAAGGATTCGACACCCATATCAAAACCGGTAACTCTCAACCTTTCAAGGTCCAGTGTCAGATCAAGTCGCGACTAATACACCTTATCAGATGCCGATCAAGCTCTCCGCAGGAATGCCAAACAGGCGATGCAATTTCCTGATCATGGGCAATGTCAGGCTGCGTTTACCATTCAAGACTTCATAGACGCGATTCACTCGACCAATCGCGGGTTCTAAATCTTTGGCAGTGAGTCCCATCTGCTCCATACGGAATTTTATTGCTTCAACTGCATCTGGCGGCGAAATCGGATAGTGCTGTTGTTCGTAGGCCTCGATCAGCATCACCATCACTTCCATATAGTCGAACTCAGGCGTTCCAATTTCAGGTTGAGAGTCAAAAAGCGGTTCTATCGCCTTTAAGGCATCTTTGTAATCTTGTTCTGTTCGAATTGGTTTAATGTTCATATTTGTTCACTCCGGTTCTATCGTATTAACGTCGATTGCATCATATTGTTTATGTGTTCCGATGAATTTCACATACACCCAACCAGCCGCATAAAAAATAGAAACCACTAACCGGTAATCATTCCCCTTTATATTAAATACCACCCGATTATTCTTCAGTATGCTTGCATTTCGATACTGGGCCTTAATATCAGCTGGAGTTTTCCAGTTGGCTTTTTTAGCCTCGTCGAACCAGGCTTTTAACGGCTGTTCGGCTTTAGGAAACTCCCCCCAAAATTCTTTCAGTGCTGCAATAGAGATTATTTTCATACAAGTATTTTAGTCCCAAAATGGGACATTAGCAATAAAAATCCCACCACGTGTGCAGAGACAATAAAGTTTGTCGGTTCTGTCGCATTAAGGCCTCGTCCGGTAACATGCTCTTTTTTTTACGATATTGCCTGCCCATGTCTCTAATCCGAAAAGCCTTCCGTCGGCTGCATTACCCCACTGATGTTATCGCTCAGTGTGTTCGTTGGTATCTCGCTTATGCCCTCAGCCTACGTAATCTCGAGGAGATGATGGTAGAGCGTGGCGTTATTGTTGACCATTCCACGTTACACCGCTGGGTTATCCGTCTGGTGCCCTTGCTGGACAAGGTATTTCGACGACATAAACACTCAGTAGGTCGTCGGTGGCGCATGGATGAAACCTACATCAAAGTCAAAGGTCAGTGGAAATATCTCTCTTTTAATCTGACTTATATTGACAACATTCACAAACAGGCCATAACAAATACGTAAATAGTTTCTCTCATTATTCTCTATATTTACGAGATTGCGGTTGCTATTGATGTGTTTTATTCAGTTTCCCAAAAGAAGATTAATGATTTGTATAGCCCCTCGACGTGATTAAGACTGTTCTGATAGGTTATCCGTAATGAAAATAACAGGTAAAATAGGGCATGGAAATAACGCACAACCACTAACCCGATTTATTAACATATATTAACATTTATTTAATGTGACTCTCGATATTTATTTTATCTTTTATATCATGAGCTATTTTTGATAGTTACCGGTTCATTACTGTGTAATTTACATAGTAATACCTCATTAGCCGATTTATTTAATTTCCCGCGTTCGACAGGGATAGCCGTCCGCCATTTTTGGCAGACGACGGTATGACATCAGTTTATTACGCCGTGCGGGCGGCAGAAGCCTTTATGGCACAGACAGACCCGCCACGCCGATACCCTGAGGGAACGTTGCGTCAGGCCGGTGACAGGATTCATTCACATTATTGGAACAGACCTTATGACAAAACACACGGCTTTCGCCGGAATAAACTGCACCGCTCCCCGGCGCAAACTCAACCCGGTCTCCCTGATGGTGCTGCTGGCGCTGTCATCCGTCAGTTATTCGGCCCTGGCTGGCACCTGTAACCCCTCACTGGATACGTGCGATGGCACGGATGTGTGGGATTTATCCGTGAATGGGGCACCGACGCAGGTAATGTCCTTCACTGACTACAGTGTTTTTAACGCCGATGTTTCGACACCGTTGACGAATGACATTAGTTTCTATGGCCACAGTACCTTCAATGCCATTGCGCCGATAGTCAATGAAACCTCACTGTACTTCTATGAATATGCTGTTATGAATGCCTTGGTGGCTGATGCAATCAGTGATGATATCAACTACCTTGTTGACAATGGCGCAGGATTTTTTGGTTCGAGTACCCTGAACGCTATGGTCAGCAATGCTATCTCCGGAGGGGTTATTTCTTTCCATGAGACTACCATCCTTAATGCCACAGCCAGCGATGCTATTTCGGGAGGAGAGCAACAGTTCAGTAGAGATAGTGTGTTAAACGCGTCCGCCGACCAGGCTATCTCTGGGGGAACACAAACGTTTAGTGGCGGTTCCGTGTTAAACGCAGAGGCTAGCAATGCCATCGTCGGTGGGATGCAATTATTTGCCGAGGCTTCCCAGGGACACCCTGAAGAAGCCCCTGTCCTTAATGCATCCGCCAGTCGTGCCATCAATGGCGGAACACAGCTTTTTTACGGTAACTATGCTTCCTCAGACTCAGACGAATCAAAGGGTGCCGAGCTTAATGCAACCGCCAGCGAAGCTATCTTCGGCGGGGTTCAAGAGTTTTACAATAACTCCGTCCTTAATGCCACTGTCAGCGGTGCCATTGCGGGTGGGGAGCAAACGTTCAACGGAAACTCTACCCTTGCGGCTGTTAGCGGCGCCATTGCGGGCGGTACACAGAACTTCAATAACAGATACGGCTTTACCGCCAGTGTGGCCAACGCCATCGTCGGCGGGGTGCAGAACTTCACCACGGCAGCGGGTCTCACCGCCAACGTGGCTGACGCGATTGCCGGCGGCACACAAAACTTCACCGGCGAATCCGTCCTTAACGCCACCGTCAGCGGCGCCATCGCCGGCGGCATCCAGAACTTCAATAACTCAGGCGGCTTTACCGCCAGTGTGGCCAACGCCATCGTCGGCGGAGAACAAAACTTTACCTCTGCAGCCGGCCTCACCGCCTCAGTGACTGACGCGATTACCGGTGGCACGCAAAACTTCACCGGCAACGCCGCCCTTAACGCCACTGCCAGTGGCGCCATCGCCGGGGGGACTCAAAATTTCTATGACAATAGCAGTCTTTCCTTGGAAAGCCATGGCATCACCGGAGGTACCCAAACATTTAACGATAATACGTTATTAATAGTCGGCCGTGGCATTAGAGGAGAAATCAACATCAGTGGCGGGACTCAGGTCTTTAACAACAACAGTCAACTGTTCATTCGGACGGATAATGCCCTCGCCGGCTCCCACGTTGTGCTGAATGATGCATCACAGATGGTGATGGATGACCATATTGCCTGGGTCAGCAGTCTGGCCGGCAACGGCGGGCAGGTCGCCGGAGGTCCTGCAGGTGGCGCGCTGACCATCAACGGCACCCACGGGGAAGACACCACCTTCGCGGGTCGGTTACTCAACAATGGCGGCTCCCTGAATCTGGTTAAAGATGGAACGTCACGCCAGACCCTGACCGGCGTCGGCTCCACCGTCAATGAGGTGGATGTGCGTGGCGGCACCCTGGCCTTTGCCCAGAACGGCACCTTTACCACCACCGGCAATTACACCACCCACACCGGGGCCACCACCGCCATCGGCGTGGACAATGCCACCCTGACCGTGGGCGGCGCCTTCACCCAACAGGCCGGCAGTACGCTGGACATCACCGTGGGCGGCGCACCGGACATTACCGCAGACACCGCGTCGCTGAACGGGAACCTGGTCATCAACGGTTTTGCTGACGGCCCGGCACCGGTCAAGGCCAGCGTCGCCACCACCACAACCTATAATCTCATCCATACCGCCAACGGCATTAGCGGGAACTTTGACAACAACCCGCTCACCCCAACCGGGCTGGATTACCTGCTCCACGACGGCTATCTCAGCAACAACGACCACGATTATGATATGCGCTTCCGTCTGGCCTGGACCGACGGTTTGCCGCGTCAGGCCACCGGCAGTTTTACGGTGAATGCCGGCACGGCCTTTGATATTGACTCGGCGCTGACTGACCAGAGCGTACCAACCGGCGGCTTTGCCAGTGGCTGGGATGGCAAGAGCCTGACCAAGGCCGGTGATGGCCTGCTGGTGTTGTCCGCCCTGAACCAGTATACCGGCAGCACCACCGTCAATGGCGGCACCCTGCGCACCGACATGGCTGACAGCCTGCTCAGCAGCAGTGAGGTCACCGTCAATGGCGGGGTCCTGGATTTGAACGGCATTGACCAGCGGGTGCAACAGTTGAACCTGAACAACAGCGGGACGCTGACCTTGGGCAACGTGAACGGCAGTGCCGTGAAGGCGGCGGCGACTGACTTTACCACCCTGACAGTGACCGGGGATTACCAGGGCAACAATGGCCTGCTGAACCTTAACACCCAACTGGGGGACGACAGCTCCCTGAGTGACAAACTGGTGGTGGAAGGCAACACCGCCGGCACCACCCGGGTGCAGGTCAACAACGCTGGCGGCAGCGGCGCCCAGACTCTCAATGGCATTGAAGTGATTCAGGTTAAGGGCCAGTCGGACGGCGTGTTTACCCAGGCCGGGCGTATTGTGGCCGGGGCCTATGATTACTTCCTGGGCCGCGGGGCCGGGACTGAGGCTAATAACTGGGTGCTGAACAGCAGCCTGTCACCGGACCCGGTCGACCCGGTCAACCCTGACGACCCGGTCAATCCGGTGGTACCGATAGAGCGACCGGAAGCCAGCGGCTATATCGCCAACCTGGCGGCGGCCAATACCTTGTTTGCCACCCGCCTGCACGACCGGTTGGGGGAAACCCAGTATATCGATGCCCTGACCGGGGAGCAGAAGGTGACCAGCCTGTGGCTGCGTAACGAAGGCGGGCATAACCGTTTCCGTGACAGCCGTGACCAACTGGGCACCCAGAGCAACCGCTATGTGATGCAACTGGGCGGGGATATCGCGCAGTGGACGACGGACCAGAGCCGCTTTCACCTCGGGGTGATGGGCGGGTACGGCAACAGCCAGAGCAAAACCGATTCGCGGGTGACCGGTTACCGGGCGGATGCGTCGGTGGACGGCTACAGCCTGGGGATGTACGGTACCTGGCAGGCGAATGACGCCGACCAGACGGGCCTGTATGTCGATGGCTGGGCGCAATACAGCTGGTTTGACAACAGCGTGAGCGGTCAGGGTCTGGCGAGTGAGCATTACCAATCCAAAGGGGTGACCGCCTCGGTGGAAAGTGGCTACACCCTGAAGGTGGGTGAGAATGCGGCCAAGAATGCGAAGGTCTTTATCCAGCCACAGGCGCAGGTGACCTGGATGGGCGTGAAAGCCGATGAACATAAAGAAGCCAATGGCACGAATGTGTCGGGCAAAGGCGATGGCAATATCCAGACGCGTCTGGGGGTGAAAGCCTTTATGAACGGGTCCAGTGCCCAGGACAAAGGCAAAGACCGGGTATTCCAGCCGTTTATCGAGGCGAACTGGGTGCACAACACCGAAGACTTCGGCACACAGATGGACGGCGTGACGGTGACGCAGGCCGGTGCGGGCAACATTGCCGAGCTGAAAACCGGGGTTGAAGGTCAGTTGAACAAACGGGTGAACCTGTGGGGCAATGTGAGCCAGCAAATTGGCGACAAAGGCTACAGTGACACGGCGGTGATGTTGGGCGTAAAGGTTAACTTCTGACAAACCGTTATCCCCACCGGTAAGGGACCTTCGGGTCTCTTGCCGGACATAACCCTAATTTGACTATATTGATATAGTGGCTCAGAAACCAAACCTCATATTCACTCAACAGGTCATCGATATGTCAACAATATGTTTTGATAACGGCTAATTAGCTGTTCTACTTAGGGCAATAATACAGTGAAAAAAAATAATCAGTCATCAGTCATTAGATTTGCGGGTGGTTCTGTTTTACATACTGAGATCAGCGATATTGCATTTCCTCTCTCTATTTCAATTCTTAGTAATGATGGTTATCTCACCCGGGGCCTCTCTGAGGTGATAAAAGACTCTCTGGAGAGTTTAAAAACCGCGTTCCGATTTGATACCAAATGGCGCCATAATAATGATAGAAGTATTCTATTTATTGATATCGCACAGGTAGAGAACCTGACTAAGTTAAGCGCAGGAATGATAAGCGTCAATTACACGGATCTGTTTATCATTATTCCCCATAAAGATTATAGCTTTCATCAAGCGTTATTCTCTGATAAAAAAGAAAATAATATCACCTATCTGTTTTTAGATGAGACAATATCAGTCTTTAAAAGAGTAATAATGGATGAGTTAGCGAAAATAATTGTTAATAAAACAAAAAAAAGAGATGTAACTAAAATAACACTGTCCGAACATACTTTGATTACACAGCTTTCAAAACAGGAATCTGTATTTATTCATTACTTTAAACGCGGCATATCAAACAGTAACATTGCTAAAATTCTAAATAAAAGTGAAAAAACCATCAGTGGTCAAAAACACTCTGCGATGAAAAAAATAGGGGCAAGAACCAACGTTGAGCTATTTCGTAAGGTGTGCTGGGGGGCGCGTATTCACCCAGAGTAAAAGATACTGCGGCAAACTAAATGTATCAGAAACTATTTCGTTAGCGCTGACATTGATAAGCCAGGAGGTATTTTAAAAAGCAACGCGACTCGGTACTGACTTTTTTCTGATGGCGACCGAGTAGAAATCTCTTATTTTAATTACGATATTTTCAGTAACAATACCCAGATATTGACCCGATAGTAATCACACATGACTTAATGTATACCCTCTGTGTACGTTAAATAATAAGGAACATAAAGATGAGAATAAAACTAAAGATTGGCCGAAAGATTTTCACCATTAATAATTCAGACGTAATGAAAATTCTAGACCAAAATAGAGAGGATGCAATCAAAGTAGGGCGGAGCGACAAGTTTAAGGATTTATTCAGAGAAGTGAAGAGAAATCAATCCTTGTCCTTTATTTATGATGTACTACGCAAGAACAATGAATTAATTGATAAAAATCCACAAAACATTGAGTTAACCACTTTGATTTTATTCAGACGGTTAAAATCCCTTACCATCAATGGAAAACAAAAGTTATTTAAGGAGGAGTATAGTATTGATAACAAACAACTAAAATTATCAGTTGGTAAAAAAATCATTAAAACGTTGAAGGTAGGAGAACAAAAAGAAAATAAAGAAGAGGAATATAGTGTGTTAACGGTAGATGACATCAATCCGCGCGCTAATATTTGGAGCCGATTATGGTTGAAAGCAAATGAATATGTGCATCACTGGAATGCACAGCGTAGAACCGCCAATGCTCTGGAAAATTTGAATACAGACCAATTAAAGGATATCGGGCTGAATCGAGATGATATCAAACGGGATTATAGCCGCCCATTTTGGCGTTGAATGCCCCCCATAACAATGAAGCTAAAGGAGGGGAAAGTAGAGTGATGGGCGTGGGGGCAGAGACTGGGACAGGGGATAATTTCCCTTACCCACCGTCATTCAGGCGGTTTTCGCGCGCTTGACAATACGTTCAGGATACGCTCAACGCATCGTAGCACAAAGGCACCGCTTTGTAATAGTACGGTGAACTTACATTCCAATTGATTTTCGTCTGGGTAGCATGCTGCTATATTGTAATAGTACGGTCAGGGCAAGATCGCAGTTTTTAATGAACTAAATGCCCCCCGTGGGATCATACCGTTATCTTAATAATCAGAGAGATAATGCCAATGTGTTTCATTGACCACTTTTCAACGCTGGATGACCCTCGTCGCAATATCAACGTGAAATACGATTTCCTCGATATCATATTCCGTAATAGTACGGTGAACTCACATTGACGTAAGGTAATACGTAATACGTAATACGTAATACTACGGTGAACTCACATTGACGTAAGAGGTTGGTTCTGCATGGCACAGAACCGGTTAGTCGGTGAAGGTGTTTTCTGCGAAGGGTAACAGTTCGTGCAGGCGCTCTTCCGGCCATTCCGGTAAACGCGTCAGCACCGATTTCAACCACGCGTACGGCTCAAGACCGTTCAGCCGCGCGGTTTCCAGCAGACTCATGATGTTGGCTGCGCGTTGACCCGCCGCCAATGACCCCGCAAACAGCCCGTTCGACCGCCCCATCACCACTGGCCTGATGGCGCGCTCACACCGGTTGTTGTCCAGCGGTAATTCGCCATCATCCACGAACCGGCAAAGTGCGATTTTGTGATTCAGCGCATATTGGATAGCTTTATATAACGCCGAACCCGGCGCACAAGCTTTAACCGGCTTTGTCGCATTAGTGACATGAAGTTGGCCAAAGTTGCGTTGTCGGTTATTTAGGCAGCCAGCAAATAGAATTGTTCCGCGAGTGACAATCCCTCACTTTGCGGATGTTGATATTGCCCTTTTCGTATCATGTTGCTCAGTTCGATGCCGGCCAGGATCGTTTGTGCCCGCCGAAACGATTTGAATCCCAGCATCGGTCGACTCCGACGTTTGATATTTCGGTGATCTTGCTCAATCAGGTTGTTCAGGTACTTACTTTGCCTGACGGTAATCGCTTCCTCATCGGGTTTGTCGGCGTTGAGCGTGGCCAAAGCTGCGGTGTTAGCCCCACTTTTATCGATAGTGACAACCTCGGGTTCGCCGTGATGGCGAATAGCCTTGCGAAAGAAGCGTAATGCGGCTGCAGAGTCCCGTTTGGCGGTCAGCAAAAAGTCGATGGTGTGACCTGCTGTATCGACCGCCCGATACAGATACTTCCACTGGCCTTTGATTTTGATGTAGGTTTCATCCATGCGCCACCGCCGACCTACTGTGTGCTTGTGTCGGCGAAAAACCTTATCTAACAACGGTACCAAGCGGATAACCCAACGATGCAGAGTGGAGTGGTCAACAAGAATACCGCGCTCTGCCATCATCTCTTCGAGGTTACGCAGGCTCAGGGCATAAGCGAGATACCAGCGAACACACTGAGCGATAACATCAGTGGGGTAATGCAGGCGACGGAAGGCTTTTCGGATGAGAGACATGGGCAGGCAACATCGTAAAAAAACAGCATGTTACCTGACGACGCCTTAATGCGACAGAACCCTATTGGCGTCAGGTCGTCATCACCCTGTTGCGGAAAAGCTACGCCAGGCTCGATTTACCTGCCGCTGGCTATCAACACATTCGGGATTACCGGGAATGGTGTCAGTTTCTTGAGGCGCTATATCAGCCATATCCCGTCACGCCATTTTAAGATGGTCAGGTATTACGGTTTTCTGGCCAACCGCAAACGGGGTGAGTTATTGCCTAAGGTCTATGCTGCCTTGGGGATTGAAATGAAGAAAAAACCGCAGAAACCGGGCTTTGCGTCACTGATGAAACAATTTACCAATGTGGATCCTTACCAGTGCGTGTTGTGTGGTAGTCGGATGGTTTTTAACAGTGCGGAAGCCGGTATCTGGGCAGAAGAGTTGTTGGCACGACGCAGGCAGGAGTTCAAAACAGAGCGATGGTTGCGGCAGGCGGCATAGGGAAGATCTGCCTGAAATTTGGTTCGGGCATCAAAAGAACTACATCTTCTTCGGTAGCGATCATAGTGGTGAGCACGGCACCCTGCTGTACGGTCTGATAGGAACGTGCAAACTCAATGGAATAGACCCGGAGGCTTATCTGCGTCATGTCTTGAGTGTACTGCCGGAGTGGTCTTGTAATAAAGTGGCCGAACTTCTGCCATGGAATGTGGATCTCACCTCTAATTAATCGTCAATACTGCGCTGCCTTTACGCTTACGCTTACGTATTACAGTATTACGCCAGCTTTATAAGTTGGAAAAGAGTATCCGACACCGACCGGTCGATAAAATTCGGCAGTGGCGACAACGGTACTCGAAACCCAGACTGGAGGTATTGTGGGTCTGACTGGCGTGCCAGGTTAAAGCCTGTGCGCCGGGTTCGGCGTTACGCAAGGCTATTAAGTATGCGCTGAATCACAAAATTGCACTTTGCCGGTTCGTGGAAGATGGCGAATTACCGCTGGACAACAACCGATGTGAGAGGGCCATTCGTCCGGTGGTGATGGGGCGTTCGAACGGGCTGTTTGCCGGGTCATTGGCGGCGGGTCAACGTGCAGCAAACATCATGAGCTTGCTGGAGACCGCACGGCTGAACGGTCTTGAGCCGTACGCGTGGTTGAAATCGGTGCTGACGCGTTTACCGGAATGGCCGGAAGAGCACCTGCACGAACTGTTACCCTTCCCCGAAAATACCTTCACGGATTAACCAATTCTGTGTCATGCAGAACCAACCTCTTACGTCAATGTGAGTTCACCGTACTATTACGGTTTAGATGCCATACATTGGACTTTATTTTAGTCAGTCACCGCTGCTCAGATGGGATTCGCTGATGGTCTTTTATCTGGATTACGCGCTAAAGTACTGGTGTAAGGTAAGGAACCGATGAAGGTGTATTACACAATCGTCGCATATAGGATGGGATATTCGCGAAGGAAGAATGTCGGCATCGTCGGGGGGGTAACTACTTTTTGAGAACTATTTGTCCTGCATATGGCCGTCGTGGATTCCGACAGGCTTTTGGGGTCGGATCTCCTCTGTTAAATGCCAGCACAAACATTCTTATCAAGAGGTGAGACTACTTTAAGTAACTCAATACACAGATGATTCATCCTCAATGCTTTTTACCGATATGCCTAATCGCCCCATCCGGGATAGTAATGTGGTACGTTTTAGTCCCAGCTTAATAGCTGCCCCTTTCGGGCCGGCGACTACACCATTGGTTTCTCGTAATACTCGAATAATCCGCGCCCGCTCTGATTCTGAATACTCAGGTTTTTCACTTTCAGCGAATAAGGTTTTAGACATAGCCGACTTGACTACCGGTTTGGCTGCTTCTAATGGCGATAAATGATATTCCAGTTCTTGCAACTGTAAATTCAACGTAGTGCCGCTACTGAGGATCACTGCCCGTTCAATTACATTTTGCAACTCACGAATATTTCCCGGCCAAGGTAATCGACTGAGTAAACGCAAGGTTTCACCCGGGATAGTATCAATGGTGCGGTTCATCCGTTTGGCAATTTTTTGTGTAAAAAATTTGGCCAATAAGGGAATATCGTCAGGCCGTTCACGCAAGGGCGGGATCATAATCGGAAAAACATTCAGCCGATAATAGAGGTCGCTGCGGTATTCGCGACTGGCCATCATTGATTTTAAATCCCGGTTGGTAGCTGCAATCAGCCGCACATCAACCGGGATAATTTTACTGCCACCGAGGCGCTCAATCTCCCGTTCTTGTAATACCCGTAATAATTTAGGTTGCAACTCAAGGGGAATGTCTCCTACCTCATCAAGGAATAATGTGCCTCCATCAGCCATTTCAAAACGGCCAATACGCTGTGACGATGCTCCCGTATAAGCGCCTTTTTCATGACCAAAGAGATCACTTTCCAATAAACCCGCGGGTATAGCAGCGCAGCTCATCTTCACCATGGATTTATTCTTGCGGTGACTCAAGCGATGAATAGCGCGTGCAATCACCTCTTTGCCAGTGCCAGTTTCGCCGAGAATTAAAACGGTGCAATCACTGGATGCCACCATTTTAACCTGTTCCAGTACGGCGTTAATTGCCGGGCTGTGACCAATGATTTCATCAAACTCTTGATGATGTGTGATCAGATCGGTCAGATAGAGATTTTCATTAACCAGTGAATTTTTCAGGCGAGTGATTTCGATATAAGCGAGTGCATTATCAACCGCGATAGAAATTCGGGCTGCTATTTGCTCCAGTAGCTTTAGCTGGCTGTCAGTAAAAATATCACCCTGACACTGTGCCAGTGTTAATACGCCCAGTATTTTATGTCCAGAAATTAACGGCAACAAGTAAACCGCCTGCAAACCATCATCCACGATATTGGCCAGTTGTTTATCATCCGCAGCCAGCAAGGGAATATCGACCAGATCCACCCGTAATAACGTTTTGCTGTGTAAAACCTGCTGAGCCAAGGTACCGGTCATGTCCATCCATACCTGCTGATGCTGCACTGGCTTTCCAGCCTGATAGTGGCTAGAAAAGACATTTAGCTTATGTTTATCCACATGAGTACCACATATGGCTAAGCTGATGTAGTCAATGTGGAAAAAACGGTGTATTTCTTTCGAAACTTGTTCTGCTAAAACGTCCAGCTTCAGTTTAGAAATAACCGTATTAGTGACATCCACTAATATCCGATGGTGATCCCGTTCTAAGCGCAGTTGTTCACACTCAGCAGATATCCTGTTTATTTCAGTCATATTCTCTACCGCGATGGCAACCGCCTGCGCCAGCATGGTTAAAAATATTATCGCCTGCTCATCAAATTCACTGTCATCGGTTTTAATAAACTCAAGACAACCTGACCAACACTCATCGTGGCCCAAAGAAAAATGACAACCAGACTGTAATCCGCGATAAGGCATTAAATCACTGACGGCAGCAAATTCACGCAGCATGCGACTGCGGTCAGTTTGTACAGCACACTTTTGCTGCCAGGCTAAACCGCCGGGGCCGTCAGCCAAATGAATATTTTGCAACCTGATCACAGCATCAGTGACATCGTCATAGGTGTAGAGTGTAATTTGATTATAAAGCGGATTGAGTAGTAATAAATTGACGCGCTGAAAGTGCACCACAGAAAAGGAGAGTTTCCTGAGTTCGTTGACTAACTCAGTGATATTGCGCAGCACAGCTATTTTCTTGGTTACCTGAAACAGCCTATCTTGCCAGATAGGCGCCAGGGTGGCTTGAGGCATTTTTTTCGCACTATCCATACAGATTGCTCTTAAGCCTGACAATGAGAGGAGGGTTCATCGCCCTGGGTATTTTTATTTATCGCGCCTATTCTGCTGATAGTCATGACGATTAAGGCGCCAGCATTGTGCCAAATTCGAACAAGTTTTGATGCAGCTTAAATGCCAGCGCCAGGTTATGGTGCAAATGCCCGCCTCGGGATTTTGCCAGATAATAATGCAAGTAATCACGATACATCGGATGCGCGCAATTATTAATAATTGCGCTGGCGCGCTGCATCGGCGATAGCCCGCGTAAATCAGCCACACCCTGTTCAGTCACGATAACTTTTACGCTGTGCTCACTGTGATCAACATGGGTACACATCGGCACAATCGTGGAGACTTTGCCCCCTTTGACAATAGACGGGGCCATAAAAATGGATAGATAAGCATTGCGTTCAAAATCGGCGCTGCCACCAATGCCGTTAACCAGCTCGGTACCGCAAACGTGCGTCGAGTTGGCATGGCCATAAATATCAAACTCCAGCCCCACATTCAGGGCAATCACCCCTAAGCGCCGAATGATTTCCGGGTGGTTTGAGATCTCTTGCGGTCGCAGGACAATGCGGTTGGTGAAGAAATCCATATTGTCATAGATTCTTTTTAAGGATGCAGGCGACACCGTCAAACCCGAGGCGCTGACCCCCAGAATTTTTTCCTCTTCTAATAGCGGGACAATCGCGTCCTGCAACACCTCTGAATACATCATAAACGGAGGAATGCGAGGGTTTGCTCCCAGGCGCTTCATTACCGCATTATTGATGTTACCAACGCCACTTTGTAGCGGCAGAAATTCCGGCGGAATACGACCCAATTTGAGTTCACTGAGCAGAAAGTTGACCACGTTATCCGCGATTTGCTCACACAAGGGATTTTCACGGTCAAGGCTGTTACCTGCATCCGGTAACTCAGTTTCTACCACCGCAATGATCTTGCGCGGATCGACCTGCACATAGGGTTGACCCACTTTAGCCAGCGAATGATATATTGGTAAGGCACTGCGCCGGGGTGGGGCATCCAGTGTAATGATATCGGCCAGTTCAGCCACCCGTGGGCTGTGATAATGATTGAGCTCAATGATGATTTTCTTGGCTTTATGCAAAAAAGTCGGCGCATTACCAATGCCGCTGGTGAGGTAAACTTTGCCATCTGCAGTAATTGCTGAGGCCTCAATCACCGCAACATCGATGTCACCAAAGAAACCATAGTTGACCATCTGAGCGACTTCACTCAGATGCAAATCAACGAAACTGACTGTCCCCTGATTGATTTTTTCACGCAACACCGGGGCGGTTTGATAAGGTGCACGCCATGAAAGGGCATCGGCACTGGCCAATTCATCATCCGCTATAGCACTGATGGAGGCCCCGGTCAGTAAGCGAATTTGAAATTCTTTTTGTTGCTGATGATGCGCGATGGCTCGCCTGGCGATGGCCGCAGGTAGCGCCTTCGGTGCCCCTGCGGGGGTGAAGCCACTGAAGACCACCATATTCCTATGCTCAATATATTCGGCGGCTTCATCCGCGTTCATTAGACTAAATAACCCTTTCATAGAGAAATCCTTCGATTGAGAGCGGCTAATGCCCGAGAAAATTGGGTTTACGTTTCTCCATGAAAGCGTTTATACCTTCACAATAGTCCTCACTGTCATAGACCGCGCGCCGCATGCCCTGGATACGCTCAAACTCATCAGAATTCATGGTGTGAGCTTCACCTAATACGCGAATTTCTTCTTTGATAACGGCAATGGCCAGCGGGGCTTTTTCGGCAATAGTATGGGCTAGTCTCAGTGTGAACTCCTCCAGTTCATCAGGAGCAACCACATGGTTAAGGATGCCAACCGCCAGTGCACGCTCAGCTGTAATCGGGTTTGCTGTAAAAATCAACTCTTTGACAATGTGGAAACCGGCATCGCGGATCAGATTGTGGATACCCACCAAATTGTAAGGTACCCCTAAATTCACCGGTGTCATTGAAAAGGTGGACGTATTGCAGGCAACAATAATATCTGAACTCATGATCATTTCGAAAGCGCCCCCCCAGACACTCCCCTCGACCATTGAAATAATCGGCTTAGGATATTTTTGTATCGTGCGGGTAACTTGACGTAACGGATCATCGTAGGAAAGCGGATCACGCCGCCCGGTAGGCAGTTCGTGGATATCATGTCCAGCGGAAAATACTTTTGAACCCTCTGGCGCACGCAAAATAATGCAGCGGATATCAGTGTGATTGAGGTCATGCAGCGCTTGCAATAAATCATCAATAAATACCTTGCTTAAGGCATTGAGTTTGCGCGTGTGGTTAAACTCAATAATGCCAACCTGATTGGCAATCAGCACGTTCACATACTGATAAGACATAATCGTTCCCTTTAATTTAAAATTTTTTGTGTCATAAACTCGGTGACACTATTAACCGCAGCCCGTGGCGAGAGTTGGTTTTGGTGCAACAGTTGCTCAATATGCTGATAGTACTGGCACAGATCTTGCCGCGAGAGCACTAGCCTTAACGCATTACTCTCAATCTGATGGTGCACCCAGTCGATATTCTGCTGCTGACGTAAACGGGCCAGTTGCCCACTGTGGCTCATCACTGACCAAAAACGCAGTAGCGTTTGCCAGACTTCGCCAATACCGCGTTTCTCGAGGGCGCTACAGCTGAGAACGCAAGGTTGCCAGTCGGGATATTTACGCCGAATGATATGCAGGGCGCTGTGGTACATATGTCGGGCAATGTCGACATTGGCATGGTTATCGCCGTCATCTTTGTTGATAACAATAAGATCAGCCATCTCCATGATGCCTTTTTTGATACCTTGCAGGTCATCGCCGGCACCGGCAATCTGCAACGAGAGAAAACAGTCCACCATCTGCGCCACTTCGGTTTCGGATTGCCCCACACCGACGGTTTCAACGATAACCACGTCATAACCGGCCGCTTCACACAGTAAAATCAGTTCACGGGTACATTGGCTAATACCACCAAGGTATCCCCCCGAGGGGACCGGACGGATAAACGCCTGCTCAGCGCGCGACAAATTCAGCATGCGGGTTTTATCCCCCAAAATGCTGCCACCGCTGATGGGGCTACTAGGATCTATGGCAATCACCGCCACCTTATGCCCCTGCGCCAATAGCTCCTCCCCCAACGCTTCCAGAAAGGTGCTTTTGCCTGCGCCGGGCGTACCCGTTATTCCCAGCCGTTTAGCCTGACCGGTATAGGGCATAATACTGTCGATCAAGCGAGCGCTAAGCTCTTGATGACGAGGAAGCTGGCTTTCCACCAGGGTCATGGCCTGCGCCAGAACCGTTCGTTCGCCCTGACGCAAGCGGTGGAAGTAATCGTCCAGGTTGCCTGCATTAATCATGCTGATTACTGATCAATTGCAAAACATCACGCACACTGGCTAGCATCGGCGTTCCCGGCCCATAGATAGCGGCCACACCGCGCTCGCGCAAGAAGGCATAGTCTTGTGGCGGGATAACACCACCCGCCACCACACAGATATCCGCACGCCCGTATTGGTGTAAAACATCAACTAACTCAGGAATCAAGGTTTTATGGCCCGCCGCCAGTGATGAGGCACCGATAACATGCACATCATTTTCCACCGCCAGCCGGGCGATTTCCTGCGGGGTACAAAACATCGGGCTAAGATCAACATCAAAACCCAGATCAGAGTAGGCACTGGCAATCACTTTGGCCCCGCGGTCATGGCCATCCTGACCCATTTTGGCAATCAGAATTCTGGGGCGGCGTCCGTTTTCCTCAAGAAAATATTGGGTTTGCGCCAGTATCTGGTCGAACTCCTGCGCGTCTTTTTCACTCTGATGATAACTGCGCGCAATGACACCAGTGACACATTCACTTGGCACCAGATAGCGGTTAAACTCCACTTCCATTGCATCGGAAATTTCGCCGAGCGTCGCCCGCAGTCGGGCAGCCTGCACCGCAGCTTCCAGTAAGTTTTCATGATGACCAGCCGCATGGCGCAGTTGTTCCAATGCCTGCTGTACGGCCTGGTTATCCCGCTCGGCGCGGATACGTTTTAGTTGGGCAATTTGTTCATCGCGCACTTTAACGTTGTCAATTTCCAGCACCTCAGTGTCAGCTTCGGTCGCTAATTTGTATTTGTTTACCCCGACAATCACGCGTTTGCCTTGATCAATAAGGGATTGCTGATCCGCCGATGCTTCTTCAATCATGCGTTTGGGTAGCCCTACCTCAATGGCTTTGGCCATGCCGCCGACATCATCAATCTGTTGGATAATGGTGCGGGCTTGCTTGACCATTTGGTCAGTGAGTGACTCGACAAAATAGGAGCCCGCCAACGGGTCAACAGTTCGGCAAATGGCAGACTCTTCCTGAATGATAATCTGTGTATTTCGCGCAATGCGCGCCGAGAAATCAGTTGGCAGGCCGAGGGCCTCGTCAAAGGCATTGGTATGTAGCGATTGAGTGCCGCCGAGGGTTGCGCCGAGAGCTTCGATAGTAGTGCGGATAATATTATTGTAGGGATCTTGCTCAGTCAGGCTCCAGCCGGAGGTTTGGCAGTGAGTGCGCAGGGCCAGTGATTTGGGATCAGTGGCCCCAAACTGACTTACCGCCTCACTCCACAGATAACGGGCGGCACGCAACATGGCAATGTTCATAAACAAGTCCATGCCAATGCCAAAAAAGAAGGAGAGGCGCGGAGCAAAATCATCGATATTTAAACCGGCACTCAAAGCCGCTTTGATGTATTCAATACCATCCGCGATAGTAAAGGCCACTTGCTGCACACAGTTCGCACCCGCTTCTCCCATATGATAGCCACTAATACTGATGGTGTTAAAACGCGGCATATGTTGCGAACTCCAGGCGATGATGTCTGAAATAATGCGCATAGAGGGCTTGGGCGGGTAAATATAGGTATTGCGGCATAGATATTCTTTCAGAATATCATTCTGAATGGTGCCGGTGAGCAGCGCAGGAGCGACACCTTGCTCTTCAGCGGCAACAATGTAAAACGCCATAATCGGCAATACCGCGCCATTCATGGTCATCGAGACTGACATTTTATCCAGCGGAATTTGGTCGAACAGGACTTTCATATCTTCGACTGTATCAATCGCCACACCCGCTTTCCCTACATCACCGGAAACGCGCGGATTATCCGAGTCATAACCACGATGGGTTGCCAGATCAAAGGCCACAGAAAGCCCTTTTTGTCCCGCGGCCAGGTTTCGACGATAAAAAGTATTTGACTCTTTGGCGGTTGAAAAACCGGCATATTGGCGAATGGTCCAGGGCTGGGCAGCATACATGGTGGCCCGTGGCCCCCTGACGTAAGGTGCGATGCCAGGGAGTGACCCTGTCACTTCCAGTCCATCCAAATCACTGGCGGTATACAGCGGTTTTATCGCAATCCCTTCAGGGGTGCTACTGACGATATCGTCAATATTTTTACCTTGCCGACTGAGTTCTTTATTAGCGAGTTTTTCCCACTCACGGATATTGACCATTTATCTTGCTCCGGTAATTCTCCTTTTAACTACAGGAGATTACAGTAGAATTTTTTTCAGCTCATGCCATGCCGTCTGCGCATTGGCGTTATACTCCCGGCCCATGAACCGGGAGTAAATAAAATAATCAACCTTGCTATAAGATAAGCGAATGAACACCACACAGTAAGCAACGTTATTTTTGCACTTCCTTACTTTCTAATAAAATTAAGGAAAAATTTGATACTACCTTTAGCGGTGTAATCAGCAATTTTTATTTATAAGTGCATATATTAAATGTAATAAAATATAATCTTGAAGATGTTGATATCATTGAAACGTTTTTCAAAATACCGTCAATCATCTTTGATGATAGATATTCCGCCTCCATTATGGTCTCACCATTCGGGTTTATAAGTCACGGAGTAAGGGCACTCTTCTACAGAAGAATACATATCATTCATAAATTGTTGCATCATAAACTGTATTACAGTGCTATCAACAGGAAGGGTGGCAGACGCCTTATCAAGTGGTGACACAGTCAATTCTTCATTCTGAGCTAATTTTATGTAGTTTAATGGGGTAGAAGAAATCTCATTAATTGTCATATCAACCTCCTGAAACATCATTATCAAACTGCTCCCCACCACAGACTATTTTTTCATAAATTAATATTTTCGCCATAAATTACTAACAATTAGCTTACATGCATTGCTCATTTATATATATTAATGGGGATATCATAAAATAAAAAACCATGCATGCTGATATAATTGGTTTAAAACATAAAAAATACAATCAGGTTATTACCTGATATACAGTCTTATACTTACCTTACTCATTCAATCATAAATTAAAAAAAACATGAAGTTAACTACGGAAATAAGTTGAGAATATTCGGTGATTTTAGACCATTGTGTTCCCAGTGTGGGGAAATAGTCGCTGAGCGTTATCTGCAATACGGCTTTAAGAAGCTATTTCAGGTGCTGCGCAGGCAGGGTCATCGCTGGAATCATCAGTGCGTTCACCGGATTTATTGTCTACTGAAATTAAATTTTCGTCGTAAGGGAAAACGACGTCTGCCGGTACGAAATCCGGTACCACTGGCGACGCCTGGGCAGTTGAATCAGAACGCGTCAATCGATTTTATGCATGATACGCTGGCATGATCTAGGACGTTCAATGTTGTGGATGACTTTAACCAAGAAGCTCTAGCCATTGAAATTGATCTGAATATTCCGGCACAAAGGGTCGTACGGGTTTTGGACAGGTTCGTGGCAAATAAGGCACTGTTACATGTAGCGACCTGCGTTTATAAATGGTCGAACCTGCATTTATCGCACTTTTTCAACCCACATTAGTTGCAACCAACAGAAGCACCAAACCCACAATAGCTGCAAATGAGCCTGCATTTATCCGAACCAACCTGCATTCCATTTTTGCCAATCCACATTAGCTGCAAATCAAAAAACTCATCTGCAGTTGTAGGCAACATTGGCAGAGGAAAATCGGTAAAAATTAAATAGGTAACCCCGCCGCCAGCCCCGTGTTTTACGAGTAACGGGCAGATGAATGTGCGGGGGATTGAGCTGGCTAACGTAGGTATGCAGACCTATTTCGATATCGAGTTTTTGGGCCCATTTCAGCATGGGTATTATATTGGTGACACAACCAAAGAATTTATCGGGCAATGTGCTGCCATTCGCAGTTGGACAGAATGTGCTATTGCTCAGCGATCCATGAGAGCCTGTACGAAAAGTGGCGTAGCTGCACTGCAGCCCCGCTCACATCGTCAGTGAAATCTATTGATATAGATGACTCGTTCTAAAAGTTGTATTTAACCCCTAACATCGCCGCAGTATCGCTGTAGCCTTTGTTGCCAATTTGCCCCACAGATTGACTTGTTTATTAATCTGACCTTCGATACCCATCTTCAACTCGGCAATATTGGCTGCGCCTTCTTGTTTCACGGTGATACCGTCCATATTGGTGCCGAAATCCCGGGTGTTATGTATCCAGTTGGCTTCAATAAACGGCTGGAATTCACGGTCTTTACCTTTATCTTGCTCAGCATAACCGCTCATAAAGGCTTTCACGCCCAGGCGGGTCTGGATATTTCCCTCACCGTCGCCAGAAATATTCGTGCCATTGGCTTCAGTATGGTCATCAGCTTTCACCCCCATCCAAGCCACCTGTGCTTTTGGTTGGATAAAGTACTGGGCATTTTTAGCCGTATTTTCACCGATTTTAAAGGTGTAGCCACTTTCTACAGAGGCTGTCACCCCTTGGGATTTGTACTCTTCTGTCACTAAATCCTGACCGTTAACGGTGTTATTAAACCAGCTGTATTGCGCCCAGCTGTCCACATACCAACCCGACTTATCGGCATCATTCGCATACCAAGTCCCATACACGCCGGTACTGTACCCGTCTACAGACGCACGGGCACTGTAACCTGATAAGCGAGATTCGGTTTTACTTTTGCTGTTACCGTAACCGGCCATTATCCCCAGATGAAAACGGTCTATCTCGTTATGACTCCACTGCGCAATGTCGCCACCCAGTTGCAGGACATAACGGTTAGATTGCGTCCCCAGTTGGTCCTGGGAATCACGTGACCGGTTATGGCCACCCTCGTTACGCAACCACAGGCTGGTGACTTTCTTTTCATCGGTCAGTGCATCGATATACTGGGTTTCACCCCAGGGCTTACGCATTAAAATGAACTTGTGTTAAATCAGTATACTCAGAATATAAATTGCTAAATTTAGTTGAGAGTATTTTGATGAAAGGACTAATTCAGTCATTTGCCGATTTCCCTGATCCCCGGCGTCAGGGGCGAATACAGCATCGATTTATCGATGTGTTAATCATCGCTGTCAGTGCCGTTATCGCCGGGGCAGACTCCTGGACGGATATCGCCAGCTATGGACGGTCCAAAGACGACTGGCTACGGACGTTTCTCAGATTAGAGGCCGGTATTCCTTCCCATGATACTTTTCGCCGCGTGTTCACCCTTCTTGACCCGGAAACCTTCGAACAATGCTTCTATGAATGGGTCCGTGGATTCTTTTTGGCTCTGGACCGGGAAGTTATCGCGATTGATGGAAAAACCGTGCGGCGGTCATTTAATAAAGCAATAAAACAAGGCCCTTTACATATTGTCAGCGCTTTTGCTACCGAACAGGGTATCAGCCTCGGGCAGTTGGCTGTGGATGGAAAGTCTAATGAAATCACGGCAATTCCTGAACTTTTGAGCCGATTGTCATTGAAAGGCAATATCGTCACTCTGGATGCAATGGGATGCCAGCGGGGCATAGCACAAAACATCCTCGACCAGCAGGCAGATTATATATTGGCCCTTAAAGGTAACCAGAGCAAAAAGCATAAGGCAGTGGTGGCATTCTGCCACACAGAGTGCCTGAGCTATCCCTCTTCAATTAAACCCACCTATGACGCTTTCGATGACCGCCATGGGCGTACGGTACGGCGTCGTGGCTGGGTTATTCCTGTTACAGACAGATTGAGTGACTTACACGACTGGCCCGGAGTGCAGAATGTTGTGATGGTAGAAACTATCCGCAGTGTTCAATATGTCAAAGGGGTAACGTCTGATTTACGTTATTATTTAAGCAGTTGTGCTGATGCGCCTGAAATACAAATAGCGGCAGTGAGAAAACATTGGGCGATTGAAAATAGCCTGCACTGGGTACTGGATGTGACGTTCAGAGAAGATGATTCACGCATACGCGAGCAGGTGTCGACGCGAATGTTTGCGCAGTTGCGTAAGATGGCGCTGAATATCGTGAAACGGGATAAAAGCAGCAAGATAAGTCTTCGTGCACGTCGTAAAAGTGCAGGATGGGATAATAGCTATATGGAGGCATTATTATTTAATAACCACCCATAAAAAATTGGTTTAATTAACGACAAGTTTAATGCGTAAGCCCTGGCACCTAAAGGGGTTTTAACCCGCAGTACTGTTAATCGCTACCTCTCCGGCTGGCATCTGGATCAACCCCGGTTACATCGCCCACCACCGGCCGTCCGCTTCCAGGCTGAATACAGCAATGACTGCTGGCAGTTTGATATGTCGCCGTCCGATCTGAAGCACATTGATGTACCAGAATGGATCGATCCAGAAAAGGGCGAACCCACCCTGATGCTGTTCAGCGTTGTTGATGACCGCAGTGGCGTCGCCTACCAGGAGTACCACTGTGTCTATGGTGAGGATGCCGGGTCGGCTCTGCGCTTTCTCTATGCCGCAATGGCACCTAAACCTGATCCCGGGCTCCCGCTACAGGGAAGGCCTAAAATGCTTTACCTCGACAACGGCCCGGTGGCCAAAAGCCGGGTTTTCCAGGACGTCATGCTATCGCTGGGCGTGGACTGGTTGACTCATCTGCCCGCAGGGAAAGATGGTGAACGGGTGACGGCTCGCTCGAAAGGTAAGGTGGAGCGTCCTTTTCGAACCGTCAAAGAAGCACACGAAACGTTGTACCATTTCCACAAACCGGAAACCGAACAGCAGGCCAATGAGTGGCTGTTGCGCTATCTGCTTCACTACAATGACCAGCCACACCGTTCACAGCCGCATTCACGTCTGGAAGACTGGCTGACCCGCCTCCCTCCGGAGGGGATCCGTGAAATGTGCAGCTGGGAGCATTTCTGCCGCTTTGCCCGGGAGCCTGAGCGCCGCAAGGTGGGCATTGATGCCAGAATAACGGTGGAGGGAACGGCTTATGAAGTCGATCCTGATCTGGCGGGGGAGAGCGTGCTGTTGCTGTGGGGGTTGTTTGATAACGAACTGCATGTTGACTTTGAAGGCGAACGAACTGGCCCATATTACCCGATATCCGGCCCGATCCCCCTGAACCGATACCGCGCCTTCAGAAAAGGGGCTATCAGCCAGAAGGCTGAGCGGATCAGGAACCTGGCACAACAGCTCAGTCTGCCCATCGCTGCGCTGACGGGCGAGAATATCGCATTAATTTCTCAACCCGTCCCTCACGATATCCCCAGACAGTCATTTCCGGCGGCGGTTGAAGACAGCTATGTCAGCATCATTGCGGCCAAACTGGCGATTGCCGGAGAACTGGCCACACCCCTGGCAAAGCTGCAACTGGCGGACAGGCAGTTTATCGACCAGTTACTGGGGGAAACGCTCATACGTCGGATAGTGCTGGACCGCGTACGGGAGTATTTTCGTAAACAAAAAAAGGAAGGCGATCATGCGAGTTGAGGTCATGCAATATTACGGTCTGACAAATCCACTGGCTCAGGCCGGATACTACGAGACTGAAACCCATAAACAGCTGACGAAAGATATCAGGGCAGCCGTTCTGGAAGGACGACTGATTGCCCTTTGTGGTGTTGTCGGTTGCGGGAAAACAGTGACGCTACGACGACTTCAGCAAATTTTACGGGAAGAAAACCGCGTCACCGTTGCCAAATCGCTGTCGGTGGAGAAAAGCAGCATCAAACTGGCCACGCTGATTTCTGCATTGTTTTACGATCTGGTGCAGGATAAGGCGGTCCAGATCCCGAAACAAGGCGAGCGGCGTGAGCGTGAATTACAGGAACTGGTGAAAAAAGGAAAAAGACCGGTTGCGTTATTTGTGGATGAAGCCCATGACCTCAACGGCCATACGCTTATCGGGCTGAAGCGTCTGATGGAGGTGGTGGAAGACGGCGGTGGCAGGTTATCAGTGATTCTGGCTGGTCATCCGAAACTGCGCAACGATCTGCGCAGGCCAACAATGGAGGAAATCGGTTACCGCACAGAAATTTTTACCCTTGACGGCATTGCCGGCAGTCAGCGGGAATATATTCAGTGGCTGCTTACGGTCTGTTCAGCACAGGAGGAGGGTGACACGCCCATTCTGACGGAAGAAGCCATCGACCTTCTGGCGACAAAACTACGCACGCCATTGCAGGTACAACAACATATTACCCTGGCCCTTGAAGCGGGCTATCTTACCGGAGAACGCCCCATCACTGCCGAGCTTGTTGACAGCATACTGTCACGTAAACTTGATGACCTGGAGCCAACACTCACGCGTCATGGCTATCGTCTGAAAGATATGGTCGAGCAGTTTGATGCCAAACCGGCAGAAATCAGGGCGCTGTTCAATCACCAGTTGGACCCGACGCGTACAGCCGAACTGCGGGATCGTATTCTGGCAGCGGGTTTACCTATTTAATCCTTTATTTTCAGCGTCAGGAGCCTCCTGTTATGGAGGCTGTAGCTCCGTTTTTTCATTTTCAGCTAATGTGGGTCGGAGAAAATGAAATGCAGGTCGGTGCAAATAAATGCAGGTTCATTTGCAGGTATTGTGGGTTTGGGACCCACGCTGGTTGCAGCTAATGTGGGCTGAGAATTAGGGGTAAATGCAGGTTTGTGAATTTATAAACGCAGGTCGCTACAGCTAGTGACCCCTTTGGGGGTACGGATGTTTTCTTGGACTGTTTTATCATCAGACACCGAGTTGTTGTCGGTACATTGCCGGGCTAACTGCACCCAACGACAGTTTAATTCGCCTTTCGTTATACCACCGGATATAAGCATCTACATACCGCATAAAGTTTTCCTGCGTCACACCGGACCACTCCCGACCATAAAACATTTCGATTTTCAGTCGGCCGAAGAACCCTTCACAGGCCGCATTATCCGGTGAGTATCCCTTGCGCGACATTGAGCGGATAAGACCTGCGGCATCCACCCGTGCCAGCGGTAATGACCACCTCTGTCACTGTGGATCACGGGACGTTCATCTCCACTTAACGTGTCGATTGCACCTTCCAGCATCGTATTGGCAAGATCCGCATCCGGACGTGTACCGAGCGACCAGCTCACTATTTTTCCGGCGAAGCAGTCCACCACCGGCGATAGCCAGACCTTACCGGCCGGTAACTGGAACTCCGTGATATCTGTTAGCCATTTTTGATTAGGCTGCGCAACCTTAAAATCTCGGGCAAGAAGATTGTCGGGAGCAGGACCGATTTCCCCACAGTACGAGCTATAGCGACGCCGGCAGGAGCGGATGACTACAAGCTGTTCTTCCACCATCAGTCTGCGCACAACCTTTTCTGATAGTCTCATACCTTCGTGCCTGAGCATGGCATGCAAACGGCGATAGCCATAACAGCGATAGTTGCTGTTAAAGATATCTGTCATTACCGGACGTACTGTTGCGTATTTATCTTCTGTGAGCAATGCGGCACGATGATAAAAATAGTGAACCGCCCCGGTTTTCTTGGAGAGTTTTTGAACCCGTTGTTCACGCGGCCAGATCTTTGCCAGCATGTGAAGCATAGTAGCCTTTTTCTGCTTCCATCGGCGGGATATGGCCCAGGCGTTCCAACAGTCTGCGATTGTTAAACCAGTCCACCCATTCCAGCGTCGCCAGCTCTACATCCTGACGCGTTTTCCAACTTTTTCGGTGGATCACTTCAGCCTTGTACAGACCGTTAACGCTTTCAGCCAGCGCGTTGTCGTAAGAATCACCCGTACTGCCCGTCGACGCCAACAACTCAGCATCTTTCAGCCGTTGCGTGTACGCCAGCGACACATACTGGGAACCTTTATCACTGTGATGGATGGTGCCCGAAGGCCGTCTGAACCATAGAGCCTGCTCCAGCGCATCCAGCACGAAGGTCGTTTCCATCGTTGATGAGGTTCGCCAACCTACGATAACCCCGGCAAACACATCGATAATGAACGCCACATACGCGAAGCCCTGCCAGGTGCTGACGTAGGTAAAATCTGCTACCCACAGCTGGTTCGGGCGTTCCGCCACGAATTGACGGTTTACCAAATCGCGTGGGGTCTCAGTGGCTTTGTTGCTGCGCGTCGTCTTAACACCTATGCCACGTATTACCCCCTTTATTTTCAGCTTTTTCATCAGGCGCACCACTGTACATCTGGCCACGTGGAACCCTTCGCGTTTTAACTGTTGCCAGACTTTACGGTACCCGTAAACACGGTAGTTTTCTTCAAAAACACGCTGTATTTCCGGCATAAGCTGACCATCACTCTTGTCCCGGTGACTGCGATGCTCAGGATGTTGCCGACGTTGTTGATGCCAGTAATACGTTGACGGGGCTATGTCCAGTTCATGACATATCGGCTCGATCCCATGTTCATCGCTTAGATTTTCCAGAAACGGCATTATTTCTTCCAGTGGCGGTCAATGGAATGGACGCCTCCCCCTTAACGAGGATTCAGCGTATAACGGAGGAATATAGCATAGTCGGCAACCGTAAAATGAAGGAGATAGCTATGAGCAATATAACCCTGATTGGTATCGACCTGGCTAAGAACGTATTTCATCTACATGCAGTTGATGACAAAGGTAAACAGATGAAAGTGACTAAGCTGTCACGCCTGAAACTTGCCGAGTATTTATACCGCAGTGAACCGGTAATCGTCGCAATGGAGGCTTGTGCAAGTGCCCACTACTGGGGACGGCTTTGTACATCACTGGGCCATGAGGCTCGTCTGATATCTCCGCAGTTCGTCAAGCCATTTGTCAAATCCAACAAAAATGATCGTAATGACGCACGGGCAATCTGCGAAGCTGCACTGCGTCCTGATATGAATTTTGTTCCCGTCAAAACAGTCGAGCAGCAAGCTGTACTGAGTCTTCACAGAGTTCGTGAAATGCTGATAGGCCAAAGAACGGCAACCATCAATCAGTTCAGGGGATTACTCACCGAGTTTGGATTACCTGCACCCACAGGGCGTAGGGCGCTATTCAGTATGATCCCCGCTATGATTGAAGATCTCCGAAAAATTTCACCCGCATTTCTCATTACTTGCATTAGTCAACAATGGGAACATCTCAGACAACTGGAACAACATATCAACGAAGTCACTCATCAGATTGAAATGCATGCCCGCCAGTCTGATATTGCACGCCGCTTGCAAACAATTCCAGGTATTGGCCCAATCACAGCTTCAGCACTGGATGCCTACGTTGGTAAGGCCACTCAGTTCAGAACAGGGCGACAACTGGCCGCCTGGTTGGGGTTGGTGCCCCGACAGCATTCAACAGGAGGGAAATCTGTGTTGTTGGGGACCAGCAAGCGCGGAAACAGTTATTTGCGCCAGCTGTTTGTTCATGGAGCCAGAGCAGTTGTATCTGTAGTATGCCGTTCTCCCGATGCGAGCAAGCAGGACAAAACTATTACGGGTTGGCTGACCAGAAAGCATATGAATGTAGCCGTAGTGGCTATGGCAAACCGAAATGCACGCATTGCCTGGGCCGTCATAGCCCACGAGCGTAGCTTCGACAATAATTATCGGGAACAACTGACCAACCAGTTACTCCCGGGCTGACAGAAAATATTTGATGTGTTCCTTTCCTGATTGCTACAGGTGATTTATTGACGTGATGGCGTAGACAGGTCAGACCGGTGTTGGCAAAACCCGTGGAGCTCGATAGTCAGAATTTATTGAATTAAGACTGAGCGGTCGTTTGGGAGCCAACAAGCAGATTCCATTATGGGCAGCGTATAGTCAAATAAACGCACAAACAGCCCGAATATACGACTGCGATCTTCACCTTCTGCATCAAAACAAAAAAATCACTTGGCAAAAAGGAGGCGTCCATATACGAGCTCCGCCTGGGCAAAATACGCTGAAGCCTGACGCAAGATATCGTTGCTGCGGCGCAGTTCACGGTTCTCGCGCTCTAACTCTTTTAGGCGCAGGCGTTCATTGGTTGTTAGAGCCGTTGTTGGTGAAGGGGTATGTTGTTCATGCTGACGCATCCAGGCGCGCAAAGTGTCAGCATGACAACCGATTTTCGGGGCAATCGCTCTGACAGCGTCAAGCTCCGTCGAATACTCGCCGCGGTGATCCAAAACCAATCTCACTGCCCGTTCGCGTAATTCAGGTGAATAACGATTTGATGACATTTGAGTCTCCTTTTAACGACTAGTTTAGTCTCCAGGATCCCCGGGGCGGTTCAGTACCTGATGTGCTTCAATTTTGAGATGCTGTTCGTAGATATCTAGACGCTCGGTAGAGATATAATTACGCATTGTCCTTTCCTTATGCCATGCAACGACATCAGCCTTTAATTGAGTTGACGAGTCGGTCAGTTTATGGCGTAATAAGCCACATCAAGGCGGAGCCGCCTCTTACAGAGGTCTCACGCGACAATAGTTGTTTGGAAAAGCCATCCCTCGGGGTGGCTTTTCTCGTTTCAGAACGTCAACACTCCCCTCGCTCCACGGGCGGCAGACGCCTGGCTGCACGAATTTCATCAATAGCATCCAGAAAGTCCTCCACCCTCTGTAAAAAAAACAGTTCGCGGTGAACGGCAAGCATCACCGGTAACTCGCGTGTAGCGACCTCGGCGAAGAGTGCGAACAGCAGCGATGTGCCGTGAGAAATATGCGTGAGCTCGCTGAGCTGCTTTGCGCGTATTTCAAGGAGTGGGACGCCGTCACGCATGATCCGCTGCAGATCGTCTTCACTGCGGATGCACAACAGACGGCACCATGCACGGTTTTCTGCCAGCGTCTGTGCGCCGTCAAACCAGTAGTCGGCAAGTCCGGCGTTCATCATGTGCGCCAGGTCTCTGTCCATCAGCGCAACCAGGCCGCTGCTCTGCATAAAGTTGCGGATCAAATCGCCAAAAGAGGCGGTCAGAAATTCCCTGACAAAATCGCTTTTTGACTTTCCTGCGGTTTTCGCTTGCTCGGTAAGCTCTATATCGATGTCAATCGGCACATTTCGTACAGTTAGCGTCCTTGTGACGCCTTTTTCCTCATTTTCATTTCTACTGCTCAATTCTGCATCCCCTGACGAATTTATGATGTTATAAATAACAATGCATTCATAATATGCATTCGTAATGCACATGGCAATATATTTTATTTATATTTTAATGTGGTGCTAAATTGATAATTTTTGACCACGTTGTTATTTCCCGGACGGGAAGATCCGATAAGTGGCAGAAGCGGATCTTACCTCCGTGACGGGTTATTTTTTGCGCAGCATCTATATACAGTGTCTATCCATGTCATATATTTACTATATATGGTGTTTATTGACCGTGGGGGGCTATCCGATAGCGGCGCTTTGGGGGCTGTTGACGGCGCGGTGGGTGTGATAAGGTTCCGAAAAAGGAAAATAGGGAAAAAGTCGGAACAGAGAAAACGGCGGGTTAGGTAATTGCTAGTAGTGACTGTTCTTAGGGTGATTTTTTATGTAGTGATAATTAAATAAGTTATTTTAATAAAATTTATTATTATTTTGCCATTTATTAAATATGAAATAATCAATCACACTGACTGTCCAGTGTATTCACTGACGTTAATGACCCATGGAGAAAAAGATGTTTGCGTCTATTACGGGTAAAGAGGGATTTGGGTATCAGTTTGAAAAGATCCGCACCCCCGGGAAGACCATCTCATCGCTTACGCATACTCATTGTGTACCTCCGGTTCAGATAGCACGGTCGGTAGCGCTTGAGGCGTTGACTAACCCTCTCAGCTTGGTAATGTACAATAATTTCCGATCTCCAAGCTGCCTCCTATCAGCATCTGCGCTATGCGCTAAGATAAACTATAAAATTGTAAAAATTTACGTTGTAAAACTGTTAATCATGTTTCAGATACCATCAAATATCCACGGCCACGCAGGGTCTTAAACCACGGTAGATTATCTTTGCGGTCTGGTAACTTACGCCGTAGATTTGAAATGTGCATATCAATGGCGCGGTCAAATGGTGTCAGCCGTTTCCCCAGCACTTCCTGACTAAGATGCTCGCGCGATACCATCTGACCAAGATGTTGGGCTAACAGGTAGAGTAAAGTGAATTCAGTTCCTGTCAGTTCCAAAGACTGCCCTTCAAAGCTGGCCTCCTGCCGCCCCGGATTCAATTGTAGGCAATCAACTTTCAGTGTTGGCGCTCCCTGATCGACATTTTGTTGTTCACTCCAGTTGGAGCGACGTAAGATGGCACGGATACGGGCAACCAGCTCACGGTCATTAAACGGTTTTGCCAGATAATCATCAGCACCCAACTCCAGGCCCAGTACCCTGTCCAGCTCACTGCCACGGGCAGTCAGCATAATGACGGGAGTTAGATAGTTTTGACGCAACTCTTTCAGAGTTTCGATTCCGTTTTTACTCGGCATCATAATATCAAGTAATAACAAATCGATAGAACCGTCCAACAAGTTTAATGCTTGTTCTCCATTATAAGCAGTAACAACATTAAAACCTTCTATTTCCAGCAACTCTTTCAACAGTGACGTCAATTCGCGGTCATCATCAACTAATAGGATTTTATGCATAGCTATTTCTCCTCTTAATACAAAATACGTTATCAATTGCTGGTTGCTGGTATTCCATGACCTTAGGAAACCGCGTGAAACGTTATTCGTATTTATGTTGCTATACATACTGTAGGTGTAGTCATACTACGTGTCTACTTGTAGTGACGCGCAATAAATGCTCCTGTTCAAACCCATCATCATGCAACAATAAAATTGCAGGAAGAGAACTTGGAAGCTCTCGAAGTATTAAATTGTAAAATGGCGCCTGAATCGATCACGGTAGCGCAAATGAATATAAATTCACCAATCCGCTAGCCAACGCGCGTTGAGCAGGCGTGCCGACAGTTGGCTGAACCTGAAACAGCTGCAGAAAACGCAGGTGCTTATCCTGGACGATATGGGTCTGGAACCGCTGACTAACGCACAATGTAACGATCTGCTGGAAATAGTACGGACAAAGCAACACCATCGCGGTGAACCAGTTCCCGGTAGATAAGAGACAAAGGCTGATGGGACCCCGACAACGGCAGACGCCATCCTGGACAGGCTGATGCATAACGGCCACAGACTGGTACTGCAGGGTGAATTGATGAGGTTTATTTAAACCCAGAGAAAGAGGTCGCCTAAATTCAAAATGTAAGCGACAACTACCTTGATACTTACCGAGAAACACTGTTCGAACTTCGATGCCAATCCGTGATCGCTCAGAGTGAAATACGCATTTAAGCGGGATACTTACAGCATTGGTCTGATTTACATCAATAAATACCACAAAAGGCTGAATTTTATCGCCGAGTAAACCGGGAACGGAAGCAAATTGCCAGGAGAAAGCAGGGTGATATCTATTTCCTGCGGGGTTATTACCTAATAACCCCGCAGGAATCTATAAGGATAAGATAAATAAAAAAACAGCCTAAAATACGGTATTCACCTGATTGTCGGAGGTAAATCATTATTGCAATATATGTCTTGAGTATCGGCTCTTGCTGGGACGATATACTGCTTATGATGCTGTGAGTTGTAACTTTCTGACATTTTCCTATAAATATCTGTCAGGTTTTCTCGGTCAGCCACAACAGAGGGCTGACCGGGATTTTTTTATTCGAAACACAATTTGACTTGTTGTGTGTTCATAGACGATTATGAAATGGTGGCCTATGAATAGACTGTAACCCAGGCTTATCAACAGTGTTGTTGTTCCTGAAATCTGTTTGAGGAGGCAGGGAATGAGTATTTCTGCTAAAAGTGTGAAATTCGATAAATACAATATGTGGGTTACGCTGAGCGATGCCCGCACATTGGGCGTACCACTAACATGGTTCCCCAAACTTATGCATGCAAGCCCTGAAGCTCGCACTCACTTTAAGCTTAGCGCCCGAGGCATTCATTGGGACGAACTGAATGAAGATATTTCAGTGGAAAGTCTTTTGGCCGGTAGTAGGATGGTAACTTCCCCCCCCACCTTCGCTCACTGTTAACTAATGAGCGAAATTTTATATAACGTTTTTATTTTTCCCGTAAATTCAATTGTGGAATATTGAAAATCCGTAGTCTGGATGAAAAATTAACTCTTTTATTAGAGTGATAAATACATATTAACACATGGCAGAACTTGCATAACCTGCCTATCGAGGTGTCTCTATGTCACACATTGATTTAAGCCTCCCTCATCTGGCTCGCAGAATTGATAATAAATACCAATCAACTCAAAATGGGCCTATCAACAGTAGTCAAACTCAAAAAACCGTTGAAGCATTTCTGGCAAACCCAACAAGTGCCACAGCAAGTATAGGCAACAGCCTGGGGGAACAAATTATATCAAAAATGGCCAAAAATCCAAACCTGATAGACACAACGCCGTCTACATTCACTCTTAGGTTGAACGGGGTAAAATATCGTATTTACAACCTCACCGACGAGTCGCAAATGAAACGCTTTCAATCCGGGGAGTCTATAGATTTTATCAACTCTAAAGGGGAGAATAAATCATTTAAATTTGAATCTCGGGATAACGCATCACAAGATGCGATATTTACCTGCCCTGCAACCTTATTCACACCTAATTTTCTCCATTTTCTTTCAGAAACTGCCCACAAATATGTATCCCAAAGTTCTTCTCCCCAAGGCCAAGAGCTCGGCCGTTTTGACAAATTATTATTGTCTGAAGGGTGGGATTATAAGAATGAAACACTTGTGGGTAACTTTAAAGAATTACTTTCAAATTTTAAACAGATTTGTTCAAATCTAACTCCCCCTTCCGTTGATTCTGTACAATCAAATTCAGCTACTACCCAACACAGCAGTTCCACTCACGATATACACGGTAAGTAAGTAAGCCTAAGTAAACTGCCACACATCATACAGTGTGGTTCTCTATCTGTTGAAGTTAAAAACAGCTAACGCCATTGCAAACGGAATGTGTTTATATCAACGCTATAACTCAGATTATTAATGAGAATGCAATAAACATCTGTTCAGTTCGCGACAACTTCTTCGATTTTCGTCACTCGGTCAGTGAGCTACAGGAGATAGAAACGCAGGCTCGTTATATCGAAGATAACCTGATACTGTTGAACTGTCGGCATATCTCTGGCTGGATAGCGAAAAATTTCTGCTAAATTATCGTCATCCAAAAATGTTACAATAGAATGACTAGCGCGATAAACGGCTTTCTCGCATTAATGAAAATGAAGAGAAGACGAAAAACAGAAGGTCCCAGTTTCTTCGGCGGCCAACAAATAAAATTGTTGTGCTGGTGACAATCCATCACCAGCACGGCGATGAAGTTGTCCTTTGCGTATCATCTAGACCAGTTCGATATCTGCCACCACGGTCTGTGCCCTCCGAAAGAATTTGAATCCCAGTATCCGTCGTATCTGACGTTTGATATTTTGGTTATCTGCCCCATTCCCAGTCGAAAGGCAACAAAGTGACCCACTGGCCAGACCCGGATAAAATCACCGTTCTGGCCCTACTGGAGCTCCCGTTGCATGCAGCGAAAACATCTGACTCAGAAAGAACGGTTCTACATCGAAAAACGACGGGGGGGGGACGGGGTGGTTCTGTCGCATTAAGGCGTCGTCAGGTAACATGCTGTTTTTTTACGATGTTGCCTGCCCATGTCTCTCATCCGAAAAGCCTTCCGTCGCCTGCATTACCCCACTGATGTTATCGCTCAGTGTGTTCGCTGGTATCTCGCTTATGCCCTGAGCCTGCGTAACCTCGAAGAGATGATGGCAGAGCGCGGTATTCTTGTTGACCACTCCACTCTGCATCGTTGGGTTATCCGCTTGGTACCGTTGTTAGATAAGGTTTTTCGCCGACACAAGCACACAGTAGGTCGGCGGTGGCGCATGGATGAAACCTACATCAAAATCAAAGGCCAGTGGAAGTATCTGTATCGGGCGGTCGATACAGCAGGTCACACCATCGACTTTTTGCTGACCGCCAAACGGGACTCTGCAGCCGCATTACGCTTCTTTCGCAAGGCTATTCGCCATCACGGCGAACCCGAGGTTGTCACTATCGATAAAAGTGGGGCTAACACCGCAGCTTTGGCCACGCTCAACGCCGACAAACCCGATGAGGAAGCGATTACCGTCAGGCAAAGTAAGTACCTGAACAACCTGATTGAGCAAGATCACCGAAATATCAAACGTCGGAGTCGACCGATGCTGGGATTCAAATCGTTTCGGCGGGCACAAACGATCCTGGCCGGCATCGAACTGAGCAACATGATACGAAAAGGGCAATATCAACATCCGCAAAGTGAGGGATTGTCACTCGCGGAACAATTCTATTTGCTGGCTGCCTAAATAACCGACAACGCAACTTTGGCCAACTTCATGTCACTAATGCGACAAAGCCGCCAGGATGCGTTGAGGGTCTCTTGGACGTATTGCGTCAGTGTGTCGATCCCGCGGCGCATATCGACGGGTTTGACGGCCAGGAACAGGTGTTCAGGCTTGAGCATAGTTGAGGGCCTTGAAGATATCACCCAGTTGAGCGGGTTGGCAGGCCACTCTGCAGCCCCCGGGGAGGTAAAGCATGACCGGGTCGGTCAACGAATCAATCGGTAAAGGTCGTGCTATCTGAACCGGGAGGACGGAGGGCAGTCCGGGAGAGGGATTATATTTATTTTTTGTTTGGGAAGGCCAGTGCTTGAAGGTCCCCTCACTGATCCCCTGAGATTGACAGTACTGACGGCGAGTCAGCCCGCTGGCCCGCCATGCCTCAAGGTGGTGTATTTTACACTCAGGGGTATAGTGTTTAGGCATTTTACTTCTCCGTCTGATGAACATAACGGCATGTTACCTGGACGAAAATTAATTGGAATGTGAGTTCACCGTAGTATTACTGCGCTGGAAGACCAGCTCGCCCTGGTTTTGCAAGGCCTCTGCTGTGTCACCATAAAATTGAATGTCACCGGTACCATTCACCACCGTCTGACCGGTCAATAGACCGCTTACGCCGTTCACCAATAAAACCCCGTCATCATTAACGGTGGTGTTGTTGACGGTACCGCCGCGGACCTCCATCAGTCCACCACTATTGATGGTGGTGCCGTTGGCAACACTACGACTACCAACGACATCCATCTGTCCACCACTATTGATGATGGTGTCGTTTTCGTCTCCGAAATCTTTGATATCTTTCCATCCTGCGGCTCCTGATACGACAGCGCAAACCGTCAGGAATATGATATCGAGGAAATCGTATTTCACGTTGATATTGCGACGAGGGTCATCCAGCGTTGAAAAGTGGTCAATGAAACACATTGGCATTATCTCTCTGATTATTAAGATAATGGTATGATCCCACGGGGGGCATTTAGTTCATTAAAAACTGCGATCTTGTCCTGACCGTACTATTACCATCGACCAGTTGAACTCACAGGTGAAATCTGACGGGTGTAATCATGCAGTGAGTTCTACAGATTTCACGTAGCGTCACCGGTCAAAAATGAGGGAAGGGGCTTTAATTTGTAGTTTTTGCTATTTGTAGTTAAAATATGGATCATAGGGAACTAGACTCAGCATAATGGATTACGGGCGGGATTTATTTTAACCCTTAGCGCGTATTGTTTTTATGAATAATTTTCATTTAACATAATCATGATTATGCGCACCAAGGTTGTAAGTCCCATTTGATAATGTCACTTTTTAGCTAGTTTATAATGTCACCCAGATACGGCGCATTTTCCACCTTTCTGGGAGATCTCTTCTGATGCTGGTAACCATGTCCAATAAAGAACTTCACCGCTTGCCGGTGATCCAGGCCGTTGTTGAAAAGCGCCTGCGTCGCCGTGATGCCGCCTCTCAGTTGGATCTCACAGAACGTCAGGTACAACGTCTGATGAACCGCTTCAGGGAATCCGGTGCTGCCGGGCTGACGAACAGCCGTCGCGGTTTGCCCGGAACTCATCGCATTGATATTGCACTGCGCCATCGGATACTGACGCTGCTACGTGAAAATTACGTCGGTTTCGGGCCCACACTTGCCGCAGAAAAGCTTCAGGAGCGCCATGGGATTTCCGTTTCTGTCGAGACGTTGCGCTGCTGGATGACTGCCGACGGTCTCTGGGTGCCGCATGCCCATCGGCGACCGCGAGTTTATCAGCCCCGTTATCGACGCGACTGTTTGGGTGAACTCATTCAAATCGACGGTTCACACCACGACTGGTTTGAAGGACGTGCCTCCAAGTGCTGCCTGTTGGTTTACATCGATGATGCCACCGGTCGCCTGATGCATCTGCGATTTTGTCAGAGCGAATCAGCCTTCGACTACATGCTGGCAACGCGCGAGTACGTGGATAAACACGGCAAGCCGGTGGCGTTTTATAGCGACAAGCATGCTGTGTTCAGAGTCAGCCAGGCTGAGACTCGTCGGACCGGCATGACTCAGTTCGGACGTGCGTTGCATGATCTCAATATTGAACTGATATGTGCTAACAGCAGCCAGGCTAAGGGGCGCGTCGAGCGTGCCAACCTGACGCTGCAGGATCGGCTGATTAAGGAGATGCGGCTGGAAAACATCAGTGGCATTGACGCGGCCAATGCGTGGCTGGACGTTTTTATTCGCGACTTTAATCGTCGATTCGCCAGACCCGCAACCTACCCGAAAGACCTCCATCGACCTGTCAGCGAGAACCGCTCAGAGCTGGATGATATTTTTGCCTGGCAGACGCTGCGTACGCTCTCAAAATCGTTGACCTTTCAATATGATAAGATGCTTTATCTTGTTGAACCCTCGGGGGAAAATGCGCATATTGCGGGTGAGAAAATCCTGGCTTTTGACTATCCGGACGGCACGCTGGCGTTCCGCTATGGCAACAGAACGCTGAAGTATCAGGTATTCGACAAGCTGGCCTGTATCGATCAGGGCCGCATTGTGGACAACAAGCGACTGGGGGCAGTTCTGAAATTAGCGCAGGAAAAGCAGGACGAACTCGAGACAGCGGGGAAAAGAAATCGCAGCCAACATATGCCTAAAAGGCGTGCTCAGGTTCAGGAACAACTGAGGGCAATGAACCCGGTACTTGCCGACCCGCCCCTGTTCAAACCCAGTCTGAAAAGATGACCTGACTGCCCTTTTCTCTTCAGAATTTGGATAAAAAGTGACATTCAAAAATGGGAAATCAGGGTGACATTTTAAACTGGGATAGACAAAGGTTGTAGTAGCTCAATAGTAGTGTCCGCCTGTAGCTCAATTCACGTGACCGCGATATGGTGAGTCTCACGGAGTCGTTTTTCATCAGTAAAAACTACCGGAGATTGCCATGTGCGCAGAAAGCTCAGGAATGTTTACCTTGAAAGAGATCAACCGCGTCAAAATTATCCAGGATGTCATCGAGCGCCGGATGACCACGCACCGCGCAGCTGAACACCTTGGGATCAGCGACAGACAATGCCGCCGGCTTCTGGTGCGTTACCGTGAAGAAGGTCCGCTCGGTATGGCCAACCGGCGACGTGGCATGCGGGGTAACCGGCAACTTATGCCCGGGCTTGCCGATCAGGCTCTGGAACTTATCAGAACGCGCTATGCCGATTTCGGTCCGACACTCGCGCAGGAAAAACTCGCAGAGCTCCACGGTCTGATCCTCGGTAAAGAGACCGTGAGGCGCATTATGACGCGTGCGGGTCTCTGGGTTCCCCGTAAACAACGGGCAGCCAGGATCCATCAACCCCGTTACCGGCGCCCGTGTACTGGTGAGCTGATACAAATAGATGGCTGCGATCATGAGTGGTTCGAAGATCGTGGCCCGGCCTGTACCGCTCTGGTCTATGTTGATGATGCAACCAGCAAAATTATGGAGCTTCTGTTCGTCCAATCAGAGTCCACGTTCTCTTATTTTGAAGCCACGCGACGCTACATCGACAAACACGGTATGAACCGCCCCGGGGATCCTGGAGACTAAACTAGTCGTTAAAAGGAAACTCAAATGTCATCAAATCGTTATTCACCTGAATTACGCGAACGGGCAGTGAGATTGGTTTTGGATCACCGCGGCGAGTATTCGACGGAGCTTGACGCTGTCAGAGCGATTGCCCCGAAAATCGGTTGTCATGCTGACACTTTGCGCGCCTGGATGCGTCAGCATGAACAACATACCCCTTCACCAACAACGGCTCTAACAACCAATGAACGCCTGCGCCTAAAAGAGTTAGAGCGCGAGAACCGTGAACTGCGCCGCAGCAACGATATCTTGCGTCAGGCTTCAGCGTATTTTGCCCAGGCGGAGCTCGTATATGGACGCCTCCTTTTTGCCAAGTGATTTTTTTGTTTTGATGCAGAAGGTGAAGATCGCAGTCGTATATTCGGGCTGTTTGTGCGTTTATTTGACTATACGCTGCCCATAATGGAATCTGCTTGTTGGCTCCCAAACGACCGCTCAGTCTTAATTCAATAAATTCTGACTATCGAGCTCCACGGGTTTTGCCAACACCGGTCTGACCTGTCTACGCCATCACGTCAATAAATCACCTGTAGCAATCAGGAAAGGAACACATCAAATATTTTCTGTCAGCCCGGGAGTAACTGGTTGGTCAGTTGTTCCCGATAATTATTGTCGAAGCTACGCTCGTGGGCTATGACGGCCCAGGCAATGCGTGCATTTCGGTTTGCCATAGCCACTACGGCTACATTCATATGCTTTCTGGTCAGCCAACCCGTAATAGTTTTGTCCTGCTTGCTCGCATCGGGAGAACGGCATACTACAGATACAACTGCTCTGGCTCCATGAACAAACAGCTGGCGCAAATAACTGTTTCCGCGCTTGCTGGTCCCCAACAACACAGATTTCCCTCCTGTTGAATGCTGTCGGGGCACCAACCCCAACCAGGCGGCCAGTTGTCGCCCTGTTCTGAACTGAGTGGCCTTACCAACGTAGGCATCCAGTGCTGAAGCTGTGATTGGGCCAATACCTGGAATTGTTTGCAAGCGGCGTGCAATATCAGACTGGCGGGCATGCATTTCAATCTGATGAGTGACTTCGTTGATATGTTGTTCCAGTTGTCTGAGATGTTCCCATTGTTGACTAATGCAAGTAATGAGAAATGCGGGTGAAATTTTTCGGAGATCTTCAATCATAGCGGGGATCATACTGAATAGCGCCCTACGCCCTGTGGGTGCAGGTAATCCAAACTCGGTGAGTAATCCCCTGAACTGATTGATGGTTGCCGTTCTTTGGCCTATCAGCATTTCACGAACTCTGTGAAGACTCAGTACAGCTTGCTGCTCGACTGTTTTGACGGGAACAAAATTCATATCAGGACGCAGTGCAGCTTCGCAGATTGCCCGTGCGTCATTACGATCATTTTTGTTGGATTTGACAAATGGCTTGACGAACTGCGGAGATATCAGACGAGCCTCATGGCCCAGTGATGTACAAAGCCGTCCCCAGTAGTGGGCACTTGCACAAGCCTCCATTGCGACGATTACCGGTTCACTGCGGTATAAATACTCGGCAAGTTTCAGGCGTGACAGCTTAGTCACTTTCATCTGTTTACCTTTGTCATCAACTGCATGTAGATGAAATACGTTCTTAGCCAGGTCGATACCAATCAGGGTTATATTGCTCATAGCTATCTCCTTCATTTTACGGTTGCCGACTATGCTATATTCCTCCGTTATACGCTGAATCCTCGTTAAGGGGGAGGCGTCCATTCCATTGACCGCCACTGGAAGAAATAATGCCGTTTCTGGAAAATCTAAGCGATGAACATGGGATCGAGCCGATATGTCATGAACTGGACATAGCCCCGTCAACGTATTACTGGCATCAACAACGTCGGCAACATCCTGAGCATCGCAGTCACCGGGACAAGAGTGATGGTCAGCTTATGCCGGAAATACAGCGTGTTTTTGAAGAAAACTACCGTGTTTACGGGTACCGTAAAGTCTGGCAACAGTTAAAACGCGAAGGGTTCCACGTGGCCAGATGTACAGTGGTGCGCCTGATGAAAAAGCTGAAAATAAAGGGGGTAATACGTGGCATAGGTGTTAAGACGACGCGCAGCAACAAAGCCACTGAGACCCCACGCGATTTGGTAAACCGTCAATTCGTGGCGGAACGCCCGAACCAGCTGTGGGTAGCAGATTTTACCTACGTCAGCACCTGGCAGGGCTTCGCGTATGTGGCGTTCATTATCGATGTGTTTGCCGGGGTTATCGTAGGTTGGCGAACCTCATCAACGATGGAAACGACCTTCGTGCTGGATGCGCTGGAGCAGGCTCTATGGTTCAGACGGCCTTCGGGCACCATCCATCACAGTGATAAAGGTTCCCAGTATGTGTCGCTGGCGTACACGCAACGGCTGAAAGATGCTGAGTTGTTGGCGTCGACGGGCAGTACGGGTGATTCTTACGACAACGCGCTGGCTGAAAGCGTTAACGGTCTGTACAAGGCTGAAGTGATCCACCGAAAAAGTTGGAAAACGCGTCAGGATGTAGAGCTGGCGACGCTGGAATGGGTGGACTGGTTTAACAATCGCAGACTGTTGGAACGCCTGGGCCATATCCCGCCGATGGAAGCAGAAAAAGGCTACTATGCTTCACATGCTGGCAAAGATCTGGCCGCGTGAACAACGGGTTCAAAAACTCTCCAAGAAAACCGGGGCGGTTCAGAGACCAAGAACCAGATACAATGGACGTGCAATATAAAAGGACTTAATGAAGGCGGATTTTAGCCTGACATTCTTGCAAAATATGTGGCTGTTAGATTCAATTGATCGCTGCAACACCCATGTTAAACGGAGGATTATTGAATGAAACGTACAAGACTATTTGGTAAATGAAAAAAATTTCGATTTCTCAATCCTTCCTCACTATCCTCACTTAGTTTGAAAGTTCATGTGCTGAACTCCCCCTTCTGGTAACATTAGGACTCATTGAGTACCGATTAAGATCCTTTTGGTTTTTGCGTTAAAGCCCCAAATTATCCAAGATTAGATAGTGACAAAGATATGCGCTATAATTATGCGCATAATCTTTGGCTGGAGTCGGTGATGAGAACGAGTACTGTTGGTAAAAAACGTAATACAAACGTGTATTTAAACGCTGATTTAATTGAGCAGGCCAAAGCGCTTGACCTGAATTTGTCGGCAACGTTGAATCAGGCACTTGAGTTGGCTGTTAAGGAACATCAACGGGACCGCTGGCTGGCTGACAATCGTGCGGGTCTTGAGGCACTAAATGGTTTTGTGGACGAAAATGGGTTGTTCTCTGACGACAATGAATTTGGGGTATTGTAATGGCGCAATTTTTTGTCTACAAAAACACGGCCAGAAATAATCAAACATATCCCTACTTTATTGATATTCAATCTGATTTTCTAAACTATCTCAGTACCCGACTGGTCATTCCTTTGGCCCGTAAGCAACGAACAAACTCACAAGTGAAGGTGTTGTCACCTGTATTGACAGTAGATCAGGCAGACTATGTGGTCATGACAAGTTTACTGACCACGACAGATGCTAAAAACCTCAGTTCAGATTCTCTGATTATAGATGCACACCATTTACGTGACGAACTGGTGGCAGCGATTGATTTCTTGATCCTAGGGATTTAAGGTCACCTTCACATTAATTCCTGTCTTTCTGTTCCTTTGGGATCCTTTTCGGTTTTTGAGGTAAAGCCCCGAATCCTCCCCAAGTTATCCACCGTTTCTGTGGATAAGGCTATATCTTGTGTTTTTAACATATAATTAATACACTATAGTGTGCCAAAGGCACAGGGTCACGGCATGATGGGCGTCTGTTGTGACCCTTTTTTTGTTTTCTTTACTCGGTATTTAATCCATTATAGAAAAATAACCGAATGATCCCAGATCCGATCAGGGAATTATTGCGCTCGGCTGCTCGTGACTTTTACGGCACAATGGTGATGACACCTGGCAATATCGAGGGCACGTTGTCACATGACGGGTCATCAACCCGACGATCGCGGAGATTGAAAACGTGAGCCTTTATACCCCTTGATACGGAAAACTTTTCGCGTAGCGCGATCGGCAACTATTTTGACTGGCAGGGCGAGGCCGAACTGCGCAACATGGCGCTCCGGGCCAATCTTGGCACGCCGGCATACCTGTTAGCCCCAGAAGTGGCGGTGCTGCTCGGGTATTTTGCCGACCTGCATCAGCGGTTATTGATGGAGACGCTGTGGAATACTGGGGCCCGTATTAATGAAGCCCTGTCCATCACCCCAGCTGACATTGAACTGGAGGGTGGCCGTCCTTTTATTGTGCTGCGAACACTCAAGCAGCGCCGGCGTAAACCGGGCCGGCCCACAAAAGTGGAGCAAGTTCAGGGATTTGATCGGGCTATTCCGTTATCGGACCAGACCTATACGCTGCGCTTGCGGGAATACCTGGCCACCTTCAAACCCAAACGGCATGAACCGTTGTGGCCGATCACCGATGACACGGCACGTAACTGGCTCACCCGCGCGGTGGATAATGCCCAACGTGACAGGATTGAACCGCCCCGGTTTTCTTGGAGAGTTTTTGAACCCGTTGTTCACGCGGCCAGATCTTTGCCAGCATGTGAAGCATAGTAGCCTTTTTCTGCTTCCATCGGCGGGATATGGCCCAGGCGTTCCAACAGTCTGCGATTGTTAAACCAGTCCACCCATTCCAGCGTCGCCAGCTCTACATCCTGACGCGTTTTCCAACTTTTTCGGTGGATCACTTCAGCCTTGTACAGACCGTTAACGCTTTCAGCCAGCGCGTTGTCGTAAGAATCACCCGTACTGCCCGTCGACGCCAACAACTCAGCATCTTTCAGCCGTTGCGTGTACGCCAGCGACACATACTGGGAACCTTTATCACTGTGATGGATGGTGCCCGAAGGCCGTCTGAACCATAGAGCCTGCTCCAGCGCATCCAGCACGAAGGTCGTTTCCATCGTTGATGAGGTTCGCCAACCTACGATAACCCCGGCAAACACATCGATAATGAACGCCACATACGCGAAGCCCTGCCAGGTGCTGACGTAGGTAAAATCTGCTACCCACAGCTGGTTCGGGCGTTCCGCCACGAATTGACGGTTTACCAAATCGCGTGGGGTCTCAGTGGCTTTGTTGCTGCGCGTCGTCTTAACACCTATGCCACGTATTACCCCCTTTATTTTCAGCTTTTTCATCAGGCGCACCACTGTACATCTGGCCACGTGGAACCCTTCGCGTTTTAACTGTTGCCAGACTTTACGGTACCCGTAAACACGGTAGTTTTCTTCAAAAACACGCTGTATTTCCGGCATAAGCTGACCATCACTCTTGTCCCGGTGACTGCGATGCTCAGGATGTTGCCGACGTTGTTGATGCCAGTAATACGTTGACGGGGCTATGTCCAGTTCATGACATATCGGCTCGATCCCATGTTCATCGCTTAGATTTTCCAGAAACGGCATTATTTCTTCCAGTGGCGGTCAATGGAATGGACGCCTCCCCCTTAACGAGGATTCAGCGTATAACGGAGGAATATAGCATAGTCGGCAACCGTAAAATGAAGGAGATAGCTATGAGCAATATAACCCTGATTGGTATCGACCTGGCTAAGAACGTATTTCATCTACATGCAGTTGATGACAAAGGTAAACAGATGAAAGTGACTAAGCTGTCACGCCTGAAACTTGCCGAGTATTTATACCGCAGTGAACCGGTAATCGTCGCAATGGAGGCTTGTGCAAGTGCCCACTACTGGGGACGGCTTTGTACATCACTGGGCCATGAGGCTCGTCTGATATCTCCGCAGTTCGTCAAGCCATTTGTCAAATCCAACAAAAATGATCGTAATGACGCACGGGCAATCTGCGAAGCTGCACTGCGTCCTGATATGAATTTTGTTCCCGTCAAAACAGTCGAGCAGCAAGCTGTACTGAGTCTTCACAGAGTTCGTGAAATGCTGATAGGCCAAAGAACGGCAACCATCAATCAGTTCAGGGGATTACTCACCGAGTTTGGATTACCTGCACCCACAGGGCGTAGGGCGCTATTCAGTATGATCCCCGCGGCTTTGTCGCATTAGTGACATGAAGTTGGCCAAAGTTGCGTTGTCGGTTATTTAGGCAGCCAGCAAATAGAATTGTTCCGCGAGTGACAATCCCTCACTTTGCGGATGTTGATATTGCCCTTTTCGTATCATGTTGCTCAGTTCGATGCCGGCCAGGATCGTTTGTGCCCGCCGAAACGATTTGAATCCCAGCATCGGTCGACTCCGACGTTTGATATTTCGGTGATCTTGCTCAATCAGGTTGTTCAGGTACTTACTTTGCCTGACGGTAATCGCTTCCTCATCGGGTTTGTCGGCGTTGAGCGTGGCCAAAGCTGCGGTGTTAGCCCCACTTTTATCGATAGTGACAACCTCGGGTTCGCCGTGATGGCGAATAGCCTTGCGAAAGAAGCGTAATGCGGCTGCAGAGTCCCGTTTGGCGGTCAGCAAAAAGTCGATGGTGTGACCTGCTGTATCGACCGCCCGATACAGATACTTCCACTGGCCTTTGATTTTGATGTAGGTTTCATCCATGCGCCACCGCCGACCTACTGTGTGCTTGTGTCGGCGAAAAACCTTATCTAACAACGGTACCAAGCGGATAACCCAACGATGCAGAGTGGAGTGGTCAACAAGAATACCGCGCTCTGCCATCATCTCTTCGAGGTTACGCAGGCTCAGGGCATAAGCGAGATACCAGCGAACACACTGAGCGATAACATCAGTGGGGTAATGCAGGCGACGGAAGGCTTTTCGGATGAGAGACATGGGCAGGCAACATCGTAAAAAAACAGCATGTTACCTGACGACGCCTTAATGCGACAGAACCATCCTGGCACGAAGGGGCCGCCTTCGTCTTTGCCAACAAACCGAAAACGCGCATCAAGGTGCTGCGCTGGGATAAGCACGGGGTCTGGCTCTGTGCCCGGCGCCTGCACCAGGGGCACTTCATCTGGCCCCGAGCAAACGACATCGCGTGGTCTTTGACCCCAGACCAGTTTGAATGGCTGATCACGGGGATTGACTGGCAAAAAATGCACGGTCACGACCTGTCTCGCTGGGTGCCCCCGCCAGAAAATAAATCGGGCTCGTCTCAGTAAAATAAAACACCTTACCCACTGATAATAAATGGATATCCATGCTGTTGCGGGTATAATGGACAGCATGGATATCTCCGCTCTCTCGACCACAAATGACATCGACCAACTTCGCACTCTGGCTTTTACCATGGTGCAGTCACTCATGGCTCGAGATGCACTTATCCAGGAAAAAGAGCACCGTATCCGGTTGCTTGAAGAAGCATTGATGTTGGCGCGTCAACAGCGCTTCGGACGAAAAGGTGAAGCCCTCTCTGGGCTACAGCGTTCACTCTTTGAAGAAGACACTGACGCCGATATTGCCGCCGCTCAAACCCAGTTGGACGCTCTATTACCCAAAGACCGGTCAGATGAGGCTGAAAAGCGTTCAACGCCCGTCCGCAAACCGCTGGCAGAACACCTCCCTCGTGTTGAGCAAGTGATGGCTCCCACATCAGACCACTGCCCTGATTGTGGGCATACGCTGCGCTTCATGCGTGATGAAATCAGCGAGCGGTTAGATTATATTCCGGCCCGCTTTGTCGTTAATCGTTATATCCGTCCCCAATACAGTTGCGATGGCTGCCAAACCGTGGTCTCTGCTTCCCTGCCTGCGACTCTCATCCCCAAAGGGCTGCCTGAGGTCGGATTGGTCACACAGGTTGTGGTCAGCAAATACCGGGATTACCAACCGCTCTATCGTCAACACCCCATCTTTACCCGCAGTGGTGTGGACATCCCTGTCAGTACGCTGGCCGGTTGGGTCGGTACTGCGGGTGTTGCACTGGAGCCACTGGTTGCATTGATGCGTCTGGAATTGCTGAAAAGAACGGTGTTACATGCCGATGAAACTCCGCTGCTGATACTGGATGCCAAACAGGGGGGCAAAGCCCGCAAAGGTTATCTGTGGGCCTACGTCAGTGGGGAAAAGACGGGACCCGCCATCGTCTGCTTCGACAGCCAACCCGGGCGAGCAGCGAAATATCCACAAGCGTACCTGAGCGGCTGGCGTGGTAATCTGGTGAGCGACGGCTACGCCGCCTATCATCCCCTGAACAATGGGGGTGAAGTCGTCAACGTGGCCTGCTGGGCGCATGTGCGGCGGGGCTTTGCGGACCTGTTCAAAGCGAATCAGGATCCGCGTGCAGAAACAGCCTTGAAGATGATTGGCCAGCTTTATAAGTTGGAAAAGAGTATCCGACACCGACCGGTCGATAAAATTCGGCAGTGGCGACAACGGTACTCGAAGCCCAGGCTGGAGGCCTTGTGGGTCTGGCTGGCGTGCCAGGTTAAAGCTTGTGCGCCGGGTTCGGCGTTATATAAAGCTATCCAATATGCGCTGAATCACAAAATCGCACTTTGCCGGTTCGTGGATGATGGCGAATTACCGCTGGACAACAACCGGTGTGAGCGCGCCATCAGGCCAGTGGTGATGGGGCGGTCGAACGGGCTGTTTGCGGGGTCATTGGCGGCGGGTCAACGCGCAGCCAACATCATGAGTCTGCTGGAAACCGCGCGGCTGAACGGTCTTGAGCCGTACGCGTGGTTGAAATCGGTGCTGACGCGTTTACCGGAATGGCCGGAAGAGCGCCTGCACGAACTGTTACCCTTCGCAGAAAACACCTTCACCGACTAACCGGTTCTGTGCCATGCAGAACCAACCTCTTACGTCAATGTGAGTTCACCGTACTATTACGATTCAGTGAGTTAACGTTAAAGTCTATTTCCGTCATCACAGCTCAAGTTCGGCAATCAGCGTATCGAGATCTATCGTCTTCCCGTCGCCCTGAAATCGGTAATGTCCGTTTAGCAGGATGTGCTGCCAGGCAACCGATGATATCCGGGTGAGCAGTTCCACTGCTTTGGTGTTGCCACTGGCTTCGTGCTTTGTCAGCAATCGGTAAGCGTCGTTAAATCCCCACAGTGATCAACTGCGGGGTTTAAGGTAGGGTGATTTTCCAGGGCAGGAGCGCGTCCCAGTCGAGCTTCTCCTCCGGCGATTTTAGCTCCGTCAGCACAGCATGAAGATAGTCATACGGGTTCAACCCGTTGATTCGCGCGCTTTCCACCAGGCTGTACAGCAGCGCGCTGGCGTGCGCGCCCGCTTCCGTATGGGTAAAGAGCCAGTTCTTGCGCCCGATGACGAACGGCTTGACCGCACGCTCTGCTCGGTTATTGTCGATGCCCAGACGTCCGTCTTCCAGGTAGCGCATCAGCTTTGGCCACTGCTTCTGGCAGTAACCGATCGCCTTGCCCAGATAACCCTTCGGCAGCACCTCGGTTTTCGCCAGCCAGCGGGCGAACTCCTCCATCAGCGGCTTCGATTCGCCCTGCCGTCGTCGGTAAACTTCCTCCGGCGGCTTGCCCTGACAGGCTTTCTCTATCCGGTACAGCTTCTGGATATGCGACAGCGCCCACACTGCCTTGCCCACCTTCGCGTTCGGCTGGGCCCCCTGCGCTTCTTCGAACTTGCGACGAGCATGCGCCATGCACCCGACCAGCGTCGCCTCCGTGCTGTGGTAGCCCGCGTAGCCGTCAACCTGCAGATAGCCGCGGTATCCCCTCAGGAACTCCGCCGCGCAGCGACCGCTGCGCGAGTCCTGATAATCATAGTTTTGAGCGCTATATCTCGCTTCGCTTTAGCATTCATCATATCCAGACCTCCGGCTATAGTTAGGGAGGGGCGGTTCAATGTTCCTGACGCATTGAGAGACGTCGTGTTTTCTTCCATTCCCGGTAACAGCGGCAGAAGTGGGATCACCACGGGTGACATTTAGTTCATTGAAAACTGCGATCTTGCCCCGCCCTACATACGGCACTAAGTTGAAGTTTGTATATGAAAGTCTATAATAGAGAGCCCCTGCGGCCTATCCAGCGATACGCCCGTAAAATCGATACCCTCCAGATCGTTCGAAAATCTGCTCCCGTCAAGAGCCGTTACTTCAGCATGATGGTTTCGGATGGCGTGTGCAATGAAGTCCACCTGCTGCCTATCCAGGAATACCCCCGTGAAATCGATGCCCTTCAGGTCTTCCGGCAGTCTGGCCCCGTAAAGAGCCATTGCTCCAACCTGACCGTTTCGGATGGCGCGTGTAATGGAGTCCACCTGCTGCCTATCCAGCAATACGCCCGTAAAATCGATGCCCTTCAGGTCTTCCGGCAGTCTGGCCCCGTCAAGAGCCGTTACTTCAGCATCACTGTTTCGGATGGCGTGTGCAATGAAGTCCACCTGCTGCCTATCCAGCGATACGCCCGTAAAATCGATGCCCTTCAGGTCTTCCGGCAGTCTGGCCCCGTAAAGAGCTGTTGCTCCAACCTGACCGTTTCGGATGGCGAGTGTAATGGCGAGCACCTGCTGCCTATCCAGCAATACGCCCGTAAAATCGATGTCCTTCAGGTCTTCCGGCAGTCTGACCCCGTAAAGAGCCGTTACTTCAGCATCACTGTTTCGGATGGCGTGTGTAATGGAGTCCACCTGCTGCCTATCCAGCGATACGCCCGTAAAATCGATGCCCTTCAGGTCTTCCGGCAGTCTGGCCCCGTAAAGAGCCGTTACTTCAGCATGATGGTTTCGGATGGCGTGTGCAATGAAGTCCACCTGCTGCCTATCCAGCAATACGAACTCAAAATCGATGTCCTTCAGGTCTTCCGGCAATCTGGCCCCGTAAAGAGCCATTGCTCTAACCTGACCGTTTCGAATGGCGAGTGTAATGGCGAGCACCTGCTGCGTATCCAGCAATACGCCCGTGAAATCGATGCCCGCCAGGTTTTCCGGCAGTCTGGCCCCGTCAAGAGCCGTTACTTCAGCATGATGGTTTCGGATGGCGTGTGCAATGAAGTCCACCTGCGGCCTATCCAGGAATACCCCCGTGAAATCGATGCCCTTCAGGTCTTCCGGAAGTCTGGCCCCGTAAAGAGCCATTGCTCCAACCTGACCGTTTCGGATGGCGCGTGTAATGGAGTCCACCTGCTGCCTATCCAGCAATACGCCCGTAAAATCGATGTCCTTCAGGTCTTCCGGCAGTCTGGCCCCGTCAAGAGCCGTTACTTCAGCATCACTGTTTCGGATGGCGTGTGTAATGGAGTCCACCTGCTGCCTATCCAGCGATACGCCCGTAAAATCGATGCCCTTCAGGTCTTCCGGCAGTCTGGCCCCGTAAAGAGCTGTTGCTCCAACCTGACCGTTTCGGATGGCGAGTGTAATGGCGAGCACCTGCTGCCTATCCAGGAATACCCCCGTAAAATTGATGTCCGCCAGGTTTGGCGGCAGTCTGGCCCCGTAAAAAAGAGCCATTGCTCCAACCTGACCGTCTCGGATGGCGCATGTAATGGATCGCACCTGTTCCGTATCCAGCGTGGCTTGTTGTTCCGGTGTCAACCAAGGCTCTGACCACCCTTTCAGAACAGACAGGGACTCTGAAGTCTCCTGTACATCCGGATAACACAGCTCACCATCCCGAGAGAACAGCACCGGGTGGGAATCCTCAGACAGTTTAAACTGCTGCCGGGTCTCCTGTGGCAGGTTTTCGTACAGGATTTTCAGCGTTGTGCCGCCCTCCTCTCCCCCCATCAGTTCTGCCACCCCATCTTGGGGGCAGGCTGCCATCACCACAAACGGCAGCGACAGATGGCGCAGTAATTCCGGCGTATTCGCGGCATTCAGGAACTCCACCCTCCCAGTCAAAAAAACGTCGCTGGTATCCGGACAAATCGCCATTTCTTCCCCGGTCAGGATGATAAGCCCCTCAGGAACGGTGTTTCGCGCCAGCAGACGGGCCAGGGTGTCCGCTGTCAGGGTTTCCAGTTCAGTATAACCACACTCAGGAGCCAGTCCGGTATCTTGCAGTATCCGGGCAAGCGTCAGGGCTGCGCAGTCGTATGCCTTAGCGTTCAGCCTGACGTTACTACGGGAAAACACACTAATGACACCCAGGGCAGCCGCATCCCGTCGGTTATCTGCAGTATCGCTCAGGCCAAAAAAATCCTTGAAGCGCTCCCAGAGGGATAACGTCGGGAAAGTGTCCCGGAACCCGATTATGGCGGCATGCAGTAATGCCTCATTATTCTTATTGATGCCCTGTTCAAGCCCTTTCTGCAACAGGGAAATGGCAGTTCCATCCGGAAGGGAATCCAGCCCCGGAGGCAATCCGCCCGCCCGGCTGTTCCCGGTGACACTGATATTCGTCATACAATAACCTCGGTTTATCCGTCGTTTCAGCTGAGTGTTAGTTATAGATGTCCATCACCTGTCTATGAAGTCCTCAGCCACGTCAAAGCAGCATCACTGCCACGTGACCCTTACCTGAGTCCAGGCTTGAAAAACGTGAACGTCTTTAACATTCCACTTAGGCATATTGAGGAATAACTATTTGGGAAATGGTTTGTGGTGGTTCCGTGACCATCCCCAGTAATTTTCCCACAGAGACAGGCTCAGCACCTGTCCGGGCGACCATTGTTTCATTGAGGATAGGATGTGATTCTTTGAATAAATCGTCACCCAAAACCAATCTCAGCCCCATACGGTGTGGCGCCACAATGTATTTCATATCAGTATCCGCTTCTGCTGTACCATAGCCATGAAGAAACAACTCATGAAGGTTATTGTAGGGATACTGCTTAAAAGCCTGCTGGGCCACCTCACCCCTAAATTCTGTACTCCCCTTACGATTGCTCAGGCGTAAAGGGAGTTCTTGACCATCACAATGGAATATTGCATCAAACAAACGTGGTTTGTCGGGTACCGGCCGAATTTCGGTGAAGTTCTCCTTACAGAAACGCGGATCGTACAAGTGCATCTGTAAATACACTCGAGAAGTTCCTTCTTCCTCCAGTGATCCTACTGGGGATTCAATATCAGAAATACACTGTATTTGCCCCTGCACATAACCTTCAGTCCCGATGCTAAGGGCATTAAATTTCGCCATATCTTGCTTAACTCCCCATACCGCCTGAGCCAGTAAGAAGGGTTTATGCTTTTCAGCGGATTCAGTTATAGGGCCAGACTCAAAAATCGGAGCATTCCCAATCAGCAGAGAATACTCCCAGCAGCCCGCCTTCTCTGGTGATTGGGACACTGTTGCACCGAATTCATTGGCATGCTCGGCATTAGCAAACGAAGACAGTCTTTGAAATCGTTCCAGTTGATACAGAGGATCGGTTCCAGATTGAGCATTAGTTATCGACTCGAACAGTGACTTGATAGCTTTACGGTCATTACCCAGACAAAAGAAGTCGCAGAATTTTGCCCATAACCCGCCTCCTTGAGTAGCATACGCTTCCCTGGCGGAATTCGCCTTCAGTACCTGATTAAGACGATTTTCATCCATATTAACGGATCTTGTACCAACATTGAGTTGCATGTTGACTGTTGCCATAACGACCTCCTAAGCGAAACCTACACTATTGTTAATCTATACATTAACGCATACATCAAAGTTATTTCTTTCAAAAATAGCTTATAGGGGACCAGGGTGAGTAGACGGCTCTGTCGCATTAGCGTAGAGAAGTTAGCAAAAGTGGCGCTGCCGGTTATTTAGGCAGCCAACAGATAAAATTGTTCCGCAGGTGACAATCCCTCACTTTGCGGATGTTGATATTGCCCTTTACGTATCATGTGGATCAATTCGATGCCAGCTAGGGGCGTCTGTGCCCGCCGGAACAATTTGAATCCCAGCATCAGGTGTATCCGACGTTTAATATTTCGGTGATCCTGCTCAATCCATCAAAATCAGCAAACCGTTATCCAGTCGAGCTGCGTGAACGCGCTATAAGAATGCTTCTGGAGCAGCGCAGTGAATACAAATCTGAACACGCAGCTTTCAATTCCATTGCCCCTAAAATTGGGTGTAACCCCGACACGTTAAGGGCCTGGGTGCGTCAACATGAGCGTGGTTCTGGTGCCAGTGCCGGTGAGAACAGTCTTACGACCAGTGAGCGTCAGCGTTTAAAAGAGCTGGAGCGTGAGGTTCGTGAACTCCGTCGCAGCAACGATATTCTGCGTCAGACGTCAGGCCAACGGCACCGGGGTGAAGACGTTGCTTTACTGGAGAAACGGAAATCGGTGTATGAAGCGGCAAAAATGCGAACTCCGCATCGCTGGTCAGGGCAGACAAGAAACTGGAGTTGGCAGGATGAAGTGTGGCTGAATCCGGAGCGAGAAACCCTCGCTGCATGATCTAATAGAGGCGACAACTACTTTGACACGCACCGATCTCAGGTAACTCTTTGGGGATGATAGACGTAGGCAGGGGGCAGAGACGACAGTCTGACAGCCATCGCAAAGCTCTTGTGCGAAAGATGGGTACCGAAGCCCAGAGTTGTCCACCCTTATCCTTTACAACGCTTCTACGCCAAACTCCCGAGGTAAGAGCCGGATGCGTTAGCTGCGCACGTCCGGATCTATACGGGGGGCGGAGGGTAACCTCCGTCCTACCGCGACCGAAAAAATGGGGTGGTAACCTGATTGATCAACTGGATAAGGCTCGGTTAATTTGAGTATTTAAGGAGATAAAATGTCACTCAATGTGGGAAATGGATATTTCTCTGCACATATTAGTGCCGAAAGATTGTCCGCCATACGGAATAATACCCTCCCTCCGGAAATGAGCTTATGGGAGAAAATCAAAGATTTCTTCTTTTCCACGCATCAGAAAGAGGCTCTGGCATGCATCTATAAACTTTACCATTATCGAGATAGAGGGCAGGAGATAACGCCAAATGAAGTTCGGGATACTTTTAACAAACTCAAGGAGTTGGCCTCCCCAGGATGGAAAGGTAATTTCAGTCTCAGCAGTAATGGTAGCTATGATATATGTAATATCAAAGGAAAAAATGGCGAAGCAGTTCTGTCGTTAATAATAACACCTGATGCAATAATAGACTATGAAACAATATGGTCAGTGTGGGAAAATGACCTCCTCCCAGTAGGGGAGGAACGCCGTAATATTGCGGTGAAAAGAATGCGTAAATGTTTGATAAATAACACATATAATCTTAATTTGAGCTGGTTAAGGCTCACTTCCTTACCGGAGTTTTTGCCAAGGAATATTACGACACTGAATGTCGACCATAATCGACTGACCTACTTGCCGGCGCTGCCGCAAATGCTGATGGATCTGCAGGCTTGCGATAACCAGTTGACCTATCTACCAGCACTGCCGGCAACTATGATTTACCTTCATGCCAGCAATAACCAATTGACCTACCTGCCAGCACTACCGAGAGCGATGACTTTTCTGAATGTCGACAATAACCGACTGACCTACTTGCCGGCACTGCCGCAAATGCTGACGGATCTGCATGCTTGCCATAACCAGTTGACCTATCTACCAGCACCGCCAGAAACGATGATTTACCTTCATGCCAGCAATAACCAACTGACCTGCCTGCCACCATTGTCGGGTGTGATTACTTTTCTGAATGTCGACAATAACCGACTGACCAGTCTACCAGAGCTGACAGTGACTCTGAATTTTTTGGGGGCCAACCATAACCAACTGACCTGCCTGCCAGCACTACCGAGAGCGATGACTTTCCTGAGTGTTCACAATAACCGGCTAACTCATTTGCCAGCACTGCCGGAACCGATGATTTTTCTTGATGCCAGCAATAACCTCCTGACCCATCTGCCGCAGTCTGATTTGGCTTTGGCAGAAACAGTAAATATTCATATTGAAGGCAATCCTCTTCCACAATATATCCTCCAGCGTTTTAATGATCTCAATTACAGCCATAATAGTATGAATGAGCAGGAGTCTAACGACTCGCAGACCCCAATCCCAGATGTTCAAGAAACAGTGCCTTTGCATAAGTCTGTCCCAGACTGGCTGACACTGACTGCGGAACAAAAAAACAGCATGACAGAAAAATGGACTGCGTTGGCAACGGAAGATAACGCCGACGCTTTCAGTCAGTTTCTGAGCCGTCTTGGAGATGCTCAAAGCGCCGCAACTCGCCCGGAATTTAAGGCATCTGTGGCTGCCTGGTTGACCAGGCTGGCGGATGACGACAGCCTGAGGGAAAAAACATTTTCCGTGGCGATGGGCGCAACGACCAGCTGTGACGACAGGATCACGCTTACATATAATCAGATGCAGAATGTGGCACTGTTACATGATGTTGAAAATGGGCACTTTGACACAAAACTGCCAGAACTGATTTCTGCGGGCCGCGAAATGTTTCGTCTGGAGCAACTTGAGCAGATTGCCCAGAACAAAGTAAAAACACTCGCTATGGATGGCAAAAACGTTGATGAGGTTGAGGTTTATCTGGCATTCCAGAATCAACTGCACAAGCCTCTCGAGTTGTCGACCACGACGGAAAACATGCTCTTTTTAGGCATTTCAGGCGTAACGAACAATGATATCCAGGCCGCTGAAATGACAGTAAAAAGAGCAGAAAATAGCCAGTTCAAGGATTGGTTGGCACAATGGAAACCGTGGCATAAAGTGCTGGAGCGTATAGAGCGAGACACTTGGGAGGATGCCATGAATGAGCGATTACAGGCTTATGAAAATAAGTACGCAGAGCGGGTTAGTGCTGAGCTGGCAGGCCTTAACATGAGCTACGACCCCGATGCAGAACGCATAATTGGGTTGAAGATTATGAATGATATGGACAAGAGTTTTTATAATTCTGTGACCGATAAAGTCCTGACTGACAGGGCGCTCGCGAGTATTCTGAACGAAAAGTGGGAAATTGAGCCTATATAGGAGATTGTGGTGCGACACGAGTCTGTTCCTGTGATTGTTTCAGCCAATATGTGCAGTAATCAGTGCGGAGAAACCTGCTGTCTCACCAGCAGTTTCCTACCCGACTCTGCGCTGTGATAAGGCGTGATCTTTCAGTGGGTAAAAATCTCCCCGGCAACTGTCGTTTCAGCCGGTAGCAGTCAAAGCAAACAAAGCGGCTTTGTCGCATTAGTGACATGAAGTTGGCCAAAGTTGCGTTGTCGGTTATTTAGGCAGCCAGCAAATAGAATTGTTCCGCGAGTGACAATCCCTCACTTTGCGGATGTTGATATTGCCCTTTTCGTATCATGTTGCTCAGTTCGATGCCGGCCAGGATCGTTTGTGCCCGCCGAAACGATTTGAATCCCAGCATCGGTCGACTCCGACGTTTGATATTTCGGTGATCTTGCTCAATCAGGTTGTTCAGGTACTTACTTTGCCTGACGGTAATCGCTTCCTCATCGGGTTTGTCGGCGTTGAGCGTGGCCAAAGCTGCGGTGTTAGCCCCACTTTTATCGATAGTGACAACCTCGGGTTCGCCGTGATGGCGAATAGCCTTGCGAAAGAAGCGTAATGCGGCTGCAGAGTCCCGTTTGGCGGTCAGCAAAAAGTCGATGGTGTGACCTGCTGTATCGACCGCCCGATACAGATACTTCCACTGGCCTTTGATTTTGATGTAGGTTTCATCCATGCGCCACCGCCGACCTACTGTGTGCTTGTGTCGGCGAAAAACCTTATCTAACAACGGTACCAAGCGGATAACCCAACGATGCAGAGTGGAGTGGTCAACAAGAATACCGCGCTCTGCCATCATCTCTTCGAGGTTACGCAGGCTCAGGGCATAAGCGAGATACCAGCGAACACACTGAGCGATAACATCAGTGGGGTAATGCAGGCGACGGAAGGCTTTTCGGATGAGAGACATGGGCAGGCAACATCGTAAAAAAACAGCATGTTACCTGACGACGCCTTAATGCGACAGAACCCTATAGTGACGCCGGATAGATTTAAGCCAGCCCATCATAAATCAAAATCAGTGTTGCAAAAATGGTCGGGACCATAGATTCAGGCGCAGCTATCATGAATAACGTGGCATTCATCGGTATTGGTGAATGGGGAACAGGGCGTTTTAGCTTACTCTCCCCCTATTTTTGCCACAGCACCCTATATTTCCCGTTAATCCCGCGAGATTATTCAAATTAACAACATGACCACTTTAAATTAGCTATTTCACCTCACGGTATTTTCTATTCCATTACACCCTCATCAAAACACACGTATATATTCAGTGCCTCATCATAATTCCATCAGGAACAATAAGCCGCCGCACGGCATTCTGAGGCCAATACAGTTATTGCTGGCAAAAATCCCCTCAACACGCGTCAAAACAGGATAGCCACGACGCCCCGGACGATGCACGCAAACTCTCTGTTTTGCCTTCGGGGCGCGATGCGTGAGCAGCCGAGCCCTCTATTGTTGATCCCCGGTGTTATTCAGACTTCACCGCCTCTGACAGGTTTTTATTATGACCCCACATGCTTCCCCGCGCGCTGCGCGCTTTCGCATCAATCCCATGGCCTGGCTGACCATTGTCACGCAGGTTGCTTTCCCGCTGGCGGTGGTCTTTACACCGTCAATGGTCATTGCCGGCAGTGAGAAGCCGGTTCAGGCGCCGGATATGCCGCACACCGCTTCGGTGTTTTCTGCCGACCAGGCTCCCGCCGCTTCGGACTCGGCACTGGCGCGCTACGCCCAGACCGGTGCCGCCGCGCTGGCCAGTGGGGATGTCGCCAAATCCGGTGAACGCCTGCTGCGCTCAGCCGCCAACAACGAATTTAACAGCGCAGCCCAGCAGTGGCTGAGTCAGTTCGGTACTGCCCGCGTTCAGTTGAACGTCAATGATGACTTCCACCTTGATGGCAGTGCCCTTGATGTGCTGGTGCCCCTTTATGACAATCAGACCTCCCTGTTGTTTACCCAGTTGGGTGCCCGAAATAAAGACAGCCGCAATACCGTCAACATCGGGGCGGGGGTGCGCACCTTCCACAATAACTGGATGTATGGGGTCAATACCTTCTTTGACAACGACCTGACCGGCAAGAACCGCCGGGTGGGGGTCGGGGCCGAAGCCTGGACCGATTACCTGAAGGTCTCGGCCAATAGCTATTTTGGCACCACCGACTGGCATCAGTCGCGGGATTTTGCCGATTACAATGAACGCCCGGCCGATGGCTACGATATTCGGGCGGAGGCCTATCTGCCTGCGTATCCGCAGCTGGGCGGCAAGCTGATGTATGAACAATACCGCGGCGAAGAAGTGGCGCTGTTTGGCAAAGACGAACGGCAGAAGAACCCGTCAGCGGTGACGGCTGGTCTCAGTTACACCCCGGTTCCGCTGCTGACCGTGGGGGCAGAACACCGTGCCGGTAATGGCGGTCACCATGACAGCCGTATCAACCTGCAGTTGACCTACCGTCCGGGCGTCTCCTGGCAGTCCCATCTTGACCCGTCAGCGGTGGCCGGTAGCCGTACCCTGGCCGGCAGTCGTCATGACCTGGTGGAGCGTAACAACCATATTGTGCTGGATTATCAGAAGCAGGAACTGGTGCGGGTGACCCTGCCGGGGCAGGTCAGTGCCGAGGCAGGCTCAACGGCGACGGTCACCGCACAGGTGAGCAGTAAATATGGGCTGTCGCGAATTGAGTGGGACAGTGCGAGTCTGGTGGCGGCGGGTGGGGCGCTGACGACGGTGTCGCCACAGGCAGTGGCCATCACGCTGCCGGCCTATGCACCTGCCAACAGCAATACCAACAGCAGCAATATTCACACCGTAGGGGCTATCGCGTATGACCGTCAGGGCAATGTGTCGTCACGGGCGACGATGCAGGTGACCGTGATACCGGGCACGGTCATTGCACCGCAGTTGACGGTGACCACGGACAACGCGCCGGCCAACGGCATCTCCACCAATGGGGTGCAGGCGACCGTAACGGATGCGAACGGGAGTCCGGTGGCCGGTGAGGCCGTGACGTTCAGTGCGGGCAACGGGGCCACCATTACCACCGTGATTGGCACCACCGGCGCAGACGGTAAAGCCACGGCGACATTGACCAACACCACAGCAGGCACCGCCACCGTGACGTCCAGCCTGAGCAACGGGGGCAGCGCAACAGTGAACACCACCTTTGTGGCGGTGCCGACATTACCGTTTACGGATATCGCCGTCAACGGAGCGACATTCACGGTTGATGCGGGGTTCCCGAGTACCGGCTTTACCGGGGCAGAATTTACGTTAAATGCTACCGGACAGGCGAGTGACTACACCTGGAGCAGCGACAGTAGCTGGGCCACGGTGGACAGCACCGGTAAGGTGAGCTTTACGCAAAAAGGCACTGCTACCCCCGTGACCATCACCGCCACACCGAAGTCAGGCGGCGACCCGCTGAGTTATACCTTCAGGGTAACTGACTGGTTTATCAACAATGGCGACACAGGAATGACCTGGAGTGACTCTGCCGCCTGGTGTACGGCACAGGGGGCAACGCAGCCAGCAGTGGCCGGGTTAACGCTGGGTTATGACACCCGCGGTGTCAGCTCATTGTGGTCGGAATGGGGCGACATGGATAACTACGGTGGTTCCGGTTTCAGCAGCTACGGCTATTGGACGTCTGAGGCCAATGGTGATGGCTACCACTACGTCGTCGACCTGGACGATGGCCTCGTCGACAGACTCAACGACCGCTTCAGCACCTATGTTGCGTGTCGGCAGGGTCTTTAGCTTTTAGTTTTTAGGCTTTAACCTTGGGGTTGTTGGTGTTAATTGTGTTTTTATGGGCATTCAAGATGGACAGTATTGTCAAGCTGCCCATCAAGGGCGCAGAGACTGGGGTAGCGGCTATCAGATAAATTGTCGCCAATACTTTCTGCGATTTTAAAACCCTGACCGCCGACAACGGCTCTGAATTCGCCCACCGCAACCAGTGCGACAGATACTGTGCCACCCGGACCTGTCGCTGTGACGCGCTCAGGTGGCGGGTCTGCTCATAAAGCCGGCGCAGTTTCTGCAGCATGTTGTTCACGGCACGGGGGGCGGGGTCACCGCCCTCCTTGTCATTCAGCCAGAACCCCATCCAGTCCGTTCCCCTGGCGATACGCCCGATGAACGTTTTTCCCGGATGCTTTATGAACCCGTGGCACGTGAGGAACTGGTTTAACACTTTTACGGCCCGACGCAGGTGATGCCGCATAATTGGGGGCGTCAGTGTACCAATAGATTCAGTCAATCAACTCAACCCGAATAAGTGTGCAATCACTACTTGGAACTTCAATGTCAAAACCATCACTGCCTCTAACCCAAACCATAGCCTCACCATCATCCCCATCTTCACTGGGTTTATTGGTCAATAATTCATACTCTTCATTATCAATCATCACCAATACTTTGGTTTGCAGAGGCTGCACATTCTGATTGCTTACCAGTCGGTTAGACGTGATTAGAGATTCCTGAGGCTCAGTCGGCTGGGTGTTGGCTTCATTATGACTACCGTCAATAGCAATTACAGTTTGCTCTATACCAATAATCTGTGGGGTAGCCGTGATGACGGGCTCCTGAGGCTCCGTCGGCTGAGAATTTGAAGTGGGAATGCCACTCTCTGTCGGTATTTGGCTCTGGTTTTCAGGTGACTTTAGTGCATTGTCATTCAGGGGTTCGGTCAGCTTGATTTTCCCTTTAGCAATATCCAACCATTTCTGGGCTTCAGGACGCCCCAATCCACCTTGATCTTCAGCTTGGGCAATAAGTTGTTCAGCAGATTCGGGACTAATCTTGTACAATTCTGAAAGAATATTGAGAGTCTCAACATAGGTGACAATATTTTTGTTATAAAGCTCAACGACAGCTTCAGGCATTTCCAGCAGTTTCAGATGTTTTGAGACAAAGGGCGATTTTTTTCCGATACTCTCGGCAATATCAACAACTTTCATACCTGCTTGACGCAAATCATCAAATGCTTTAGCCAGTTCCAAGGCAGTTAGATCGTTTCGGGCCACGTTCTCAACTAACTGACCAATAATACGATCATGGGTAGTCAAGCCCTTAGCTAACGAACGGTCGACAAATGCTCTTACTGGCTCATTATTAAGCTTACATGCTCGCCATCTTCTCTCACCAATATAGATACAATATCTGCCATCTTCATCAGCAGGGAATACGGTGATCGCTTGCTTTTGTTTGCCGCCTTTTAGCGTCTTGGCCAGGGCCTCTATCTCTTCAGGGTCAAAATAGGTCCGAACCTGTGGATTTGAGTAGATTTTGCTGGTATCCATCCAAACGACTTCTTCCACATCTTTCTTGGGGCGAATCAGTGAACCCAGCGCAGGGGTCTTATTGTTATCTGCTCGAGCAGCGGCGGCGAATTTATTCTTGCTCATCATCATTCTCCTGATGTTCAATCCTGGTCATAATCTCTTGGGCAAGATCGGTAAATTGCATCGCAGGTTCCGAAGCCGGTGCGTAATCCAAAATAGATTGTGCTAATAACTGTGCCTCACTGATCTTTGGTGAAGTCCCAATAATGGGCTTCATCAGTAAATCGCCATATTGCTCATCCAAAGATGATAAATAAGCATCTTGAATATTCAGCAATTTATGTTTGGTTCTATTCACGAAAGTGGCCTTGTTAATCACTACCCCCAATAATCGTAAGTCGTGGTCGAACTGACTGATGGTATTATTGGCAGTGGTAATTTGTAGGCGAATGCCTTTCTTAGCGAAACGAGCGAGTTCTGTTGGGATAACCAACCAATCAGATGACCGGTGTGCTGCTGCCAACAGATTACCAAAGGAAGGTAAGGTATCGATAATGATGATATCAAAACAATCCTTAACCTCCTGAATTCGTTTATGAAATATATCGACCACTGATAGATTATCACTTTGAGTCTGGGCCAAATCTAAACTGGAACCAATCAAATACAAGTTATTGCTAATGCGCAGAGGTCTGAATGTCTTATCTGGCGTAAACATATTCCAGACATGCGATACCCCTGGTACAAATATCTCCGCATCGATCTCTGGTTCAATTTCCAAAGGAAACGTTTCATCTTCACGGAAAAATTGCTCAGTAAGGTTTGCCTGAGGGTCCATATCGATGGCCAATACCTTATAGCCTTGTTTAGCGTAGGCAGCTGCTACATAAGCCGCTATAGTGGTCTTACCTACCCCACCTTTCTGGGCAGAAATTGCAATGACCTTTTTACGCGGTTTATAAGTATCATCTGGCTCAGCAAAAATTTGACCGACTTGAATATCAAATTCATTTTCAATCTTGGCAATCAACTCTTCCGGCATAACACGGAAATTAGAGCTTCCTTCAGGCGCAATATAAGATTTCAAAGTCCTCAGCGGAATACCAAGACGATCTGCAATCGTATCCCAAGTAACTTTACCGGCCTTTAACTTCACTTTTCTAAGTAAAAATGCTTGTGGGGTCATTCTAGGCGACATTTTTAATCCTTTCATTAAAAGGCCCTCACAGAACTGCCATTGTGCCGAATGCCAAGCATGGCCATAGACACAGATTTATTAAAAGGCTTCAGTTCGCGCTGTTGGGTCAGCTGATTAATACGGGCTTTGATTTTCTCTTTATTGATCTCGCCAAAAAAAACACAAAGATCTTTATTTTTCATGGCAGGTACTCGTACATGCTCACTTTTTTTAACTTGGGAATATCGCAGAGCAAGTGCTAGAATACTGTTCTGGTTCATCGGGCATTCCTTCTCTCGTTATCTCGATGCGAAGTGGAGGCTGTGACTCTTGCCGGGGTACAGCCTCCAAACCGCTGTGTTCTTTTCGTGTGCTTGATTCACGCATAGTACACGCAAAGGACACGCACCATCAAGACCTAATCAAAATAATTCCCTCTTTTTTGAGAAATTCATCACAAAAATGCCTAGCACGTTACTAACCTTAATCCAATGAAATCAGGTGTTCACCTAATTGCAATGATATATCAATACTGAAATAGTTAGTAAAACATGCATTTTACGTTGAGAAAGAGAGGAAAGTTAATCATGTGTCTTTCGAGTGTTAATGTACAAGATCTCGGTGCTGCTTTGGCAGCATCAAAGAAAGTAATAATTTATTGAATCCAAAGACATTTCTACAAAAATTGGTTAACTTGATAACATTTGGTGGTGTTACGAGGGCTAATATAGAGGAGTTCACTAGCTTCAGAACTGCTATTTTAAATGCAATTAAACTCGTATCAGGCGATAAGCAACAACAATTAAGTTGCCTGGAGCGAATAGATTTTGAATGGGGGGGGATATAGTATTTGTATTACTCCAGGAGTTTTAGATACCACCGAATGCAGTATTACTAGTAATAAGGAAGAGTTACCGTTAATCCCGTTAAAGTCTGAAGCGCAGGTAAATTTTAAGGCTTTTTTGGCTTACATTTGTACTCCGGCCCACGATATTCCCACTAAGTCTTTGGAGAAAGGAACGGATTCTACAATCCGTAAGCTACAGGATGATTGTATCAATGCGTTGGGAATAAATCCGATCTATATACCCGAATCTGAACGAACACCTTTTGACAACAACGAATTATCGTCTGCTGACGTAGTTCTTTTGAATGAACCAACAGAACCCGTAACGGAGGCTTATAGTCAATGCTACTTTTCAGAAAATAATGAGGTTCTGTTTGGATCTCATTGTTCGTTATCATTTGAATCATTTGGAAAAGCCTGTAACGAATGGCAAGAAGAGGCTAATAGGAAAAATAAAACCATCATCACTCCAATCGGGTTACTGCATAGACCTGGTATCTTAAGTGAAGATCATGAAGTCCTTTTGGTATGCCGTCCAAACCAAAGACCACGAATTTATGACAGTAATCATTCTGGCTCATACAAAAACGTGGAGGTAATATTTACCGGAAGACAGGGGCGTTTGGATATCAAAAACTGCTGGAGGTACGTACTTCAGGAAGCAACGTATATGATAAGTCAGCTAAATATAGGTGTTCCGCCGGAAAAACTTCGAAGCTACACAGAGTAATGGGATAAATATTTTTGTATTTATTTAGACGTTTATATGATTACCTAAAATCGTGTGATTAATAAATCAGTATTCATGACTCTGGGTATTAATATCTAAGGGTAGAAAGAGCTTATGGGTATGTGAATAGACGCAACTAAAGTGCAAAGTTTTGACTTAATTTTCTAGTTCAAAACCGCCCCGGTTCAATAATATTGCTGGAATTATTGTGCATCAAGTTTCGCTTACTGATCTGGGGTATTATACTGGAAAAATTGGTAGGAGTACCCTCCTCTGACCGTATTTTTGCTAACATCAAACACTAGATGCGGTATAAAAATGGGCATTGAAACGCAAAATGCATACTTATCCACAGATATGGTGGATAAGTTCGGTATAAATATGTGAATTACACTTTCCTACATAAGGATAATTGTAGTGGTCAATAAAAATTGGCCCCGACTTTAGAGTTTTTCCAGAACAATCGTTCTGATTCATTCGGCGTCAAACCACCATTATATTGATGAGGTCTGAGCTAGCTGCAATATCCCATTATGTAATTCGTTATCGCTGTGCTGGCTTCGCTAAAATTAGCGTATCCATTATCCGGCACCCACTCCGTTTTCAGACTTCTAAAAAAATGTTCCATCGGGCTGTTGACGCTCCTATGTCAAGAGCTGACGATTTGCATGCGCGAAGTCTGATATCTCCACAGTAACTGTCTGAAACTTCTGCTGATATAGTGGCCGCCTTGGTCCGAGTGATACAGTAAATTAGCAGGCTTTCCTCGTGCTTCCCAGGCCATGGACGGCGCTTTCGCGGTCAGGGCCGAATCCGGGGAAAACGATATCGCCCAGCCAATCAAGCCTTTTTTAGGCTTTGTCGCATTAGTGACATGAAGTTGGCCAAAGTTGCGTTGTCGGTTATTTAGGCAGCCAGCAAATAGAATTGTTCCGCGAGTGACAATCCCTCACTTTGCGGATGTTGATATTGCCCTTTTCGTATCATGTTGCTCAGTTCGATGCCGGCCAGGATCGTTTGTGCCCGCCGAAACGATTTGAATCCCAGCATCGGTCGACTCCGACGTTTGATATTTCGGTGATCTTGCTCAATCAGGTTGTTCAGGTACTTACTTTGCCTGACGGTAATCGCTTCCTCATCGGGTTTGTCGGCGTTGAGCGTGGCCAAAGCTGCGGTGTTAGCCCCACTTTTATCGATAGTGACAACCTCGGGTTCGCCGTGATGGCGAATAGCCTTGCGAAAGAAGCGTAATGCGGCTGCAGAGTCCCGTTTGGCGGTCAGCAAAAAGTCGATGGTGTGACCTGCTGTATCGACCGCCCGATACAGATACTTCCACTGGCCTTTGATTTTGATGTAGGTTTCATCCATGCGCCACCGCCGACCTACTGTGTGCTTGTGTCGGCGAAAAACCTTATCTAACAACGGTACCAAGCGGATAACCCAACGATGCAGAGTGGAGTGGTCAACAAGAATACCGCGCTCTGCCATCATCTCTTCGAGGTTACGCAGGCTCAGGGCATAAGCGAGATACCAGCGAACACACTGAGCGATAACATCAGTGGGGTAATGCAGGCGACGGAAGGCTTTTCGGATGAGAGACATGGGCAGGCAACATCGTAAAAAAACAGCATGTTACCTGACGACGCCTTAATGCGACAGAACCCAATATCATGGTACGTCCCACAGATTTTCATGTTCTCCGGAATGAGCGGATATTGATATCTTCAGATCACGATATGCTATATTTATGTGTTTTCTTCTTAAAAAAAAGCTTTAGATTATCATGCCAATCACTAATGGAAACGAGGCACTTCGTACCTTTCAAAAGGTCTCTGCCTCTGCAGAACTACTCACACAAGTAACGTCTGATACCTCGGCAAAAAAGAAATGGAGCCAGATGGATGGTGGGGAAAAATTATTGCATGTTATTACATTAGGTTTTTACTCTCCAAAGTTCAACACCGAGCAAATACAAGAGGCAAGGTCTCTAATGGATCCGCTCAAGCAGATAACGGAAACATCGTGGCAAGCTGTTTACAATGACGGTTCGGCAATATATCTATCAAAAAAGGATGATGAGTCGGTGTCAGCAACGACGTGGAACCTTACTCAAAATAAACCTTTTAGTAATCAGAATGCTATTTTTTCTGGGGAAGACGCCCGTACGATCCTGGCTAGTCTTCAAAGCAAGGAACCATCGGTTAAATTAGATAAAGCATGGGTATCGGAACAGGGTCATACCTGTTATATGCCTTCGTGTGACACACTACCCTGTTATCTCTCTCTGTCAGTTGCAGCGGGAAGGTGTAAGGGGAATAATCGAATAATGTTTGATCAGATTACCCATAATGCTATGCGTTTACAACAACGTCTCGGGGCAAGTATTCAAGATGAATTCATGCTTGTAGCTGAAAAAGCGCTGGTATTACCAACAACTCCTTACACGAGCCCAAATATTCAGCGTTCACATCCTGTTGAGAGTTTTTGGTGCGATATCCCCAGAAATCTTATTGCTGGTGAGGGTATTATTGATCAAGTGGTTATTGAGGGGGTTCAATTGAAACCGGACGCTCGACGAGTATTGAATGATGCAATTTGTGACAACCAAGATCACATGCCAACGGAGAAACAACGTGAAGAAATAATGTGTATACAGGGAGATATATCTGACGGATTCCGTGCTGCATTATGTTCAAGTACAGCAATAACTACGCTGTCTGCAGCACTCGCACAAAGTCTGATGCTGGACGCTCGTGCTCTCATGCCTGGCATGAATACGATACAAGATGATCTGGCTCACTGTATGGAGTTGGGTGGTAAAAGAACAAAAGGCCGACGGGTTGAAGTATCCACACAAGATATAGCCGCTGGAAGCTATAAAGGGACAACGACTTATACTGAACCTGCAATTAAATTTAATGCTGATATACGAGATAATCCTAAAGATTTTGGAGTGGCTGTAACCCGGGCGGAAATCGTGATAGATAGTGATGTCATCCTCCCTGAAAAAGATGGACTGGATTATATTGACTGTCCCGTGACATACAGCGGAGACGTTTATTGGTTCAATCATAATAGCTAGGGGTAAGGATTCGTGTTAAATATTGTGCAAAAGTAGACCAAGGGATCGGGGAATTATGGTGTAAAAGTGCACCACCCTGATTATTGATAGACTCTCCGTTTTTACGGAGATTTCCTTGATGGTTAGGAAACTCAATCGCATCTTTCAAGAACGCCTGACCATGGATCGTGGCGATTTAGATCCCCGAATGACGTGGGCCTAAGCTATTTAATGTGTAAAAATGGCAGTTTCGCCGGATTTTTAATCTAAAACTCAAATTTCAGGCACACTGATCCAAAGATGGCGTCCGAAGCCATCGTTTCTGCTCCATTTTATGCAGCCTCTCCGACAGTAATTCTGTTGTGTGAAACCCCGTCTGCGCGCCGGCAAAACGCAGACGGTCACCGCACAGGATACATTGGTACGGATCCGTGCCCAGGAAACCCTTCATCAGTACCGCGAATCCCGGCTTCTCTGGTTTTTTACGCGCCTCCATCTTCAGGGCCTCATACACTTTTGGCAGCAGCAGGCCCCGCTTGCGGTTGGATAAAAAACCGTAGTAGCGCACCATTTTAAAATGACGCGCCGGAATGTGGCTGATATAGCGCCCGATCATCTCTTCCTGCGTCAGCGTTTGGCGTTTGTATTGCTGCGTACGATGATCGTGGTAATGATGGACCACAGCACCGCCGCTGTAGTGTCGCAGCTGAGAGGCGGCTACCGGCGGACGCTTCAGATAACGCCCCAGGTATTTGACGCTGTGCCAGGCCCCCCGGGTTTTCTTCGCGAAGTGGACTTTCCAGTAACGCCCGTACTGGGCCTTCAGATAGCGTCGCCACTGAGTTTCATCGCGAATGTGGCCCAGCCCCGGCAGGCTGCCGGGTTTGATACGGTCGTAGCTTTCGCGCAGCAGACCAATAACCGCCCCGCGCCAGATTTTCTCCACTTCCTTCTTCTTAAAAAACAGGGCGCGCCATACGTCATTTTTGACATCGAGGCCACCCCGGGTCACGGAGACATGGATGTGGGGATGCTGATTGAGCTGGCGGCCATAGGTGTGCAGGGCGCAGAAAATGCCGACCTCGATACCCTGTTTGCGGGCCCAGCGGAGCATGGCGCGGGTGGCACAGCTAAACAGGTCATTGAGCAGGGGCCAGCTATTGTTGAAAAAAGGCCAGAGCAGGTGGGGCATAGTAAAAGTGATGTGTTGCCAGACGCAGTCGGGCAGGATGTGTTGCTGCTCGGCAATCCACTGCTCGGTTGCTTTCATTCCGCATGAACTGCAGGCTTTAGACTTGCAGCTCTGACAGAAAAAACGTGAGTGGGTGCAGTCCGGCGAGGCACAGCAGTAGCGTCGAACGCCCATGGCACAGGTGCCGCAGGCGAGCATGCGCTCGACGGAGAGTTGGGTCCAATCAGTGAGAGTGTCACCGTGTTTGTCGAGAAAGCGGTTCCAGCCCTCGTCGTGTTGGAAGAGCAGTTTCGCCGGACGGGGAATATACATGCGGCGGTAATTTACCCTGTGATATTGCGGGTGAAATAAAAGAGAGGACACTCACACTGCCCGCAGTCGCAGTCGCAGTCGCAGTCGTGTTCGTCCGGTCTGTCAGCCCAGTTGGCCCAGTGGGAGCGAAGCTACAAAATGCGACATCTGACTTTTTTGAGCTGGATCTGAGTAAAAATCACTTACCTGTGAAATGGTTGCTGTAGCGATTACCCACTGATGATTCAGGGAGTTAGAATTTTGTCACAGGATCAACCATTTGATGAAAGGGATATTTGGAGTTTGCTTGCTGACGAGCTTTCTTTACTCCCTGGCATGACCGATGCCGGTCGCTTAGGGTTTGCCATTCAATTGAAATTCCGACAAACATATGGCCATTACCCTGAATCAATAAGCGAACTCCCCTCAGGTATTGTGCGCGTTATTGCTGAACAGATTGGATGTACTTCTGTACCCTTCGAAAATTACCCTCTTCAGGGACGACAGGCCCAGCGTCACCGACAAAATATTCGTCGCTATTTGGGTGTCAGACTCCCCAATAAAAACGATATAGCGCAGCTTACTGCCTGGTTAACCGAATTTATCCTTCCATTAAACCCGCAAGCTCTACATGGCAGTGAGCTTGTTTCTGACTGGTGTCAGGAGCAGAAGATTGAACGTCCCGCAGCCGATCACCTGGATCGGGTTATTCGTTCAGCTGTGCACCAGTTCGAAACAGAACAGCAAAACATCATATTCACCCGACTTTCACTCGACAGTAAGGTTGCCATCAACCATTTACTGTCGGCCGAAGAACCCGGTACCGACAGAGTAACTGAAGTCACGTTCAGTAGACTCAAAGCCGACCCGGGAAGAGCCAGTCTGGAGAATGTCCTTTCCGTCATCGCCCAGCTAAAATGCCTTGATAGCATTGCGCTACAGCCGGGTATTTTTCAGGGAATATCTCCTAAATTCATCGTGCAGTTTCAACAACGGTGTGCCAGTGAATCGATCAGGGAGCTTCGTCGCCACCCTTCGGCGATCCGTTACAGTATGGTGGCCATGTTTTGCTGGCGTCGCCGCCAACAGTTGACCGATGCATTGATTGAAATGTTGATGATACTGATCCATAACCTCGGTACCCGGGCTGAAAAAAAAGTCGATAAAAAGCAGTTCGCAGCGTTTAAAAAAGTCAGGGGTAAGGCGCGTCTGCTGTTTTGCATGGCCGAAGCCACTGTTGACCAGCCGGACGGTGTCATAAAAGAGGTTGTCTATCCTGTCGTTTCTCAGAAAATGCTGCAAAATCTGGTCGATGAATTCAAAACACTGGGGGTAAATACCGAACAGGAAGTCCATGAATCCATGCGTTCTTCTTACGGTAGCCACTATCGACGCATGTTGATGCCGGTGCTGGACAGGCTTGAATTTCAGTCTGGTAATGCGCTGTATCGACCCGTTATTGATGCCATTCAGATCATTAAAGAAAACAGAGCCAGCAATCAGTATTTCTACGCTGTGGGCGATGTACCCGTTGACGGTATTATTCAGAAAAAATGGCGGGATATTGTCATCGAACAGAGCAAATCAGGCGAAGAACGAATCAATCGCATCAACTATGAAATTTGCGTTTTACGGGCTTTACGTAAGAGTCTGCGTAACAAAGAAATTTGGGTAACAGGCGCGGACCGTTATCGTGATCCAGCAGAGGATCTCCCCGAGGACTTTGCCACTAACCGGGCCTATTATTATTCCTTGTTGCAGGCTCCTGCCGATGCGACAACCTTTATTACTCAAATCAAAGACAGGATGCGCCATTGGCTCGGCACCCTAAATAATGGCCTGCCAGATAACCCCAAACTTCGCATCAGGGGGCAGGGAAAAAATCGTATCCACCTGACGCCACTGGACAAACAGAGTGAGCCCCCCAACACAGCTGCGCTGAAGCAGGAGATTGGCCATCGGTGGGCCGATCTGGAGTTAATAGACATACTCAAGGAAGTCGATTTACGGGAACATTTCTCGTCGTTATTTCGCACATGGCTAGGGGTAAGGATTCGTGCGTAAATGTGTAAGAACGCTCTACAGGCCACGCCTGTTCTGGCTTTGCATGTTTATATAAATTTTAAACTAAACTATGATGTTGGTTTTGCTGTCCCAATTAAACCCTTCAATAAAAACACTCCTGATAGCCCAGTAAACAAGGGGTTGAAGCTAATAAATACTGGTCAATTTAAAGAGTACTTTAAATGGTACAACCACCGTTAGCTGCCTAAATATTTGTCTTGTTACCTGTTTACGCACGAATCCTTACCCCTAGCCAATTACGGGTTATGCGACAAGGTGGCGCGGAACACCTTCATAGATGGAACGCCACACGCTTACCAGTAGGCAATGTTACATCAATGCTTAATTCTCCTCCCAAGGCAGCCACATAGCGCTTCAGCGTCGAGAGTCGTGGATCATGGTCGGCATTCTCAATACGTGCAATAGAGGGCTGTTGAACCCCCATAACAGTCGCCAGTTCTGTCTGTGACATATCCAACTCATCCCGTAGCTGACTGAGAGCCAGTTTAATGCTTGCACGTTCAACCCGTTCTTCAACCCGAGCCTGCATTTCAGGACTTTCCTTTGCTAACAATTCTCTGTAAGTACCCATGATTATTTCTCCAAATTGTCCAGGTGGTGGCGATACTCGATATCAGCCAGCCGGATCATGTCTTTATAAAAGCGTTTCTCATTAACCCCAGTTTTGTCACCAGCACATAAAACGATTGCACGGCGCTTTGGGTCGAATGCAAAAAAGGCTCTAATTGGGTCGCCTGCATGTTGAATCCGCAGCTCCTTCATATTGGGGAAATCTGACCCGTATAGCGTATCGACGTAGGGCCTGCCAAGATTGGGACCAAATTTCTCTAATACGCCCATTGCCTCATAAACCGATTCCCTGAGTGCTTCATCTTGAACGAGAAACCAACCGTCGAAACACTCTGTCGTAATGACTTCCCACATACTGGCCTCATAGCTAATTCGTTATAATTAATAATATAACTTATTCGTTATATTATCAACTTTTACTGTAACCATACTCGATGGTTAGGAATCTATGGTCACTCCCGTTTTTGCAATACCGATCCTGAAGATATTGTTGGCTTGCCTGAATCTATCCGGCGTCTGAATGGGTTTTATGCCCGCGCCCTGATGAGTTACGCGCCTGATGAACCTTATAAATTGAGCGACATGCTAGCTGTCATTCCTAACCACAGGTTTTTCATCAGGCCGATAGACCGTTCATATCATCAATGGTCAATATTCGCAAAACCAGATAAGTCACTGTTCAAACATGTAAATACAGCTGATAATTACGCTTCAAAAGACTGCTGTCGGGCCGTCAGCGCCCATGAAATTCTGGCCAGTTTATTTGCCAGAGCGCAGGTCACAATGAAATTATTTTTCCGTAGCAATAATTCTCTGACCCAGTCGGCAAGCTTGCCCGACCGATGTTCCAGTGTTCGCAGGAATACTCTGGCGCACTGTACCAGCAATGCCCGTAGCTTTTTATTACCCCGTTTGCTGATACCCAGCAGGGTGGTTCGTCCCCCGGTACTGTACTGACGTGGCACCAGACCCGTTGAAGCTGCAAAATCCCGGCTGCTACCGTATTGTTTTCCGTCGCCCAGTTGAGTGGAAAGTAGACTTGCGGTCAGAGGGCCGACACAGGGAATGGTCAGTAAGCGCTGGCCTGTACTATCTGCGTCAAGAGATACCTTCAGTTGAGTTTCCAGATCTTTAATTTGTTCAAGGAGATAACCATAATGCTCACGCAGCTTCTGCAGTAATCTTGCAAGGTAGGGCGGAAATTTGTTTGTCTCCAGAATTTCTGCAAAATTTGTTATCAACGCAGGGCCTTTTGGGGCGCTGACACCAAACTCCCGTAAAAAAGCATGCATCTGATTGGAGGTTTTCACCTTATCCCTAACAAGCGATTCTCTTACCCGATGCAAGGCGTGCATTGCCTGCTGAGACTCCGTTCTGGGTTGAACAAACCGCATTGATGGCCGGGATGCTGCTTCACAGATAGCCTCCGCATCAACGAAGTCATTTTTATTCGTTTTGACGAACGGACGAACAAATTGGGGTGATATGAGCTTTGGTGTATGCCCCAGTTCAGATAGTTTGCGGACCATGAAATGGGCACCACCACAGGCTTCCATCACGATGGTCGTTGCAGGGCATGTTGCCAGAAATTCAAACATTTTTTGTCTGGTAAACTTTTTACGGAAAACAGCTTTTCCGTGGCGATCCTGACAGTGGATGTGGAAAGAGTTTTTACCCAGGTCGATACCAATGAGCGTAATATTTTCCATGACGGTTCTCCGGATGAATACCTGTTCTCAGCATAGTGCTTGAAAGGAGGGAGTGACCATCTCATTAGTTGGATCCCTTCTTTTCCCTTAGGTCAGAGGCAAAAGAGGGTGATAGGGCATGAGTTTCGTCAGCTCAGGCAGCGCGACGTTGACGATTGGTTAAAATAACCCCCATTTTGATGCCCAATCCAAATTTCAGGCAGATCTTCCCTATGCCGCCTGCCGCAACCATCGCTCTGTTTTGAACTCCTGCCTACGTCGTGCCAACAACTCTTCTGCCCGGATAGTCCGTGAAGGTGTTTTTGAACCGCCCCGGTTTTCTTGGAGAGTTTTTGAACCCGTTGTTCACGCGGCCAGATCTTTGCCAGCATGTGAAGCATAGTAGCCTTTTTCTGCTTCCATCGGCGGGATATGGCCCAGGCGTTCCAACAGTCTGCGATTGTTAAACCAGTCCACCCATTCCAGCGTCGCCAGCTCTACATCCTGACGCGTTTTCCAACTTTTTCGGTGGATCACTTCAGCCTTGTACAGACCGTTAACGCTTTCAGCCAGCGCGTTGTCGTAAGAATCACCCGTACTGCCCGTCGACGCCAACAACTCAGCATCTTTCAGCCGTTGCGTGTACGCCAGCGACACATACTGGGAACCTTTATCACTGTGATGGATGGTGCCCGAAGGCCGTCTGAACCATAGAGCCTGCTCCAGCGCATCCAGCACGAAGGTCGTTTCCATCGTTGATGAGGTTCGCCAACCTACGATAACCCCGGCAAACACATCGATAATGAACGCCACATACGCGAAGCCCTGCCAGGTGCTGACGTAGGTAAAATCTGCTACCCACAGCTGGTTCGGGCGTTCCGCCACGAATTGACGGTTTACCAAATCGCGTGGGGTCTCAGTGGCTTTGTTGCTGCGCGTCGTCTTAACACCTTTGCCACGTATTACCCCCCTTTATTTTCAGCTTTTTCATCAGGCGCACCACTGTACATCTGGCCACGTGGAACCCTTCGCGTTTTAACTGTTGCCAGACTTTACGGTACCCGTAAACACGGTAGTTTTCTTCAAAAACACGCTGTATTTCCGGCATAAGCTGACCATCACTCTTGTCCCGGTGACTGCGATGCTCAGGATGTTGCCGACGTTGTTTATTCTTATCGCCTGTGTTGACGGGCTGAAGGGCTTTCCGGATGCCATTAATGCGGTCTATCCGGACGCACAAATCCAGTTGTGCATCGTGCATATGGTGCGCAACAGCCTGCGGTTCGTCGCCTGGAAAGACTATAAGGCGGTCACGCGCGATCTGAAGCTGGTTTATCGGGCGGCGACAGAAGAGGCCGCGCTGCGGGCGCTGGATGGTAATAGTACGGTGAACTCACATTGACGTAAGAGGTTGGTTCTGCATGACACAGAATCGGTTAGTCCGTGAAGGTGTTTTCTGCGAAGGGTAACAGTTCGTACAGCCGTTCTTCCGGCCATTCCGGTAAACGCGTCAGCACCGATTTCAACCACGCGTACGGCTCCAGACCGTTCAGCCGCGCGGTTTCCAGCAGACTCATGATGTTGGCTGCGCGTTGACCCGCCGCCAATGACCCCGCAAACAGCCCGTTCGACCGCCCCATCACCACTGGCCTGATGGCGCGCTCACACCGGTTGTTGTCCAGCGGTAATTCGCCATCATCCACGAACCGGCAAAGTGCGATTTTGTGATTCAGCGCATATTGGATAGCTTTATATAACGCCGAACCCGGCGCACAAGCTTTAACCTGGCACGCCAGCCAGACCCACAAGGCCTCCAGCCTGGGCTTCGAGTACCGTTGTCGCCACTGCCGAATTTTATCGACCGGTCGGTGTCGGATACTCTTTTCCAACTTATAAAGCTGGCCAATCATCTTCAAGGCTGTTTCTGCACGCGGATCCTGATTCGCTTTGAACAGGTCCGCAAAGCCCCGCCGCACATGCGCCCAGCAGGCCACGTTGACGACTTCACCCCCATTGTTCAGGGGATGATAGGCGGCGTAGCCGTCGCTCACCAGATTACCACGCCAGCCGCTCAGGTACGCTTGTGGATATTTCGCTGCTCGCCCGGGTTGGCTGTCGAAGCAGACGATGGCGGGTCCCGTCTTTTCCCCACTGACGTAGGCCCACAGATAACCTTTGCGGGCTTTGCCCCCCTGTTTGGCATCCAGTATCAGCAGCGGAGTTTCATCGGCATGTAACACCGTTCTTTTCAGCAATTCCAGACGCATCAATGCAACCAGTGGCTCCAGTGCAACACCCGCAGTACCGACCCAACCGGCCAGCGTACTGACAGGGATGTCCACACCACTGCGGGTAAAGATGGGGTGTTGACGATAGAGCGGTTGGTAATCCCGGTATTTGCTGACCACAACCTGTGTGACCAATCCGACCTCAGGTAGCCCTTTGGGGATGAGAGTCGCAGGCAGGGAAGCAGAGACCACAGTCTGACAACCATCACAGCTGTATTGGGGGCGGATATAACGATTAACGACAAAGCGGGCCGGAATATAATCTAACCGCTCGCTGATTTCATCACGCATGAAGCGCAGCGTATGCCCACAATCAGGGCAGTGGTCTGATGTGGGAGCCATCACTTTCTCAACATGAGGGAGGTGTTCTGCCAGCGGTTTGCGGACGGGCGTTGAACGCTTTTCAGCCTCATCTGACCGGTCTTTGGGTAATAGAGCGTCCAACTGGGTTTGAGCGGCGGCAATATCGGCGTCAGTGTCTTCTTCAAAGAGTGAACGCTGTAGCCCAGAGAGGGCTTCACCTTTTCGTCCGAAGCGCTGTTGACGCGCCAACATCAATGCTTCTTCAAGCAACCGGATACGGTGCTCTTTTTCCTGGATAAGTGCATCTCGAGCCATGAGTGACTGCACCATGGTAAAAGCCAGAGTGCGAAGTTGGTCGATGTCATTTGTGGTCGAGAGAGCGGAGATATCCATGCTGTCCATTATACCCGCAACAGCATGGATATCCATTTATTATCAGTGGGTAAGGTGTTTTATTTTACTGAGACGAGCCCGATTTATTTTCTGGCGGGTGCACCCAGCGAGACAGGTCGTGACCGTGCATTTTTTGCCAGTCAATCCCCGTGATCAGCCATTCAAACTGGTCTGGGGTCAAAGACCACGCGATGTCGTTTGCTCGGGGCCAGATGAAGTGCCCCTGGTGCAGGCGCCGGGCACAGAGCCAGACCCCGTGCTTATCCCAGCGGAGCACCTTGATGCGCGTTTTCGGTTTGTTGGCAAAGACGAAGGCGGCCCCCTCGTGCCAGGATGCGTTGAGGGTCTCTTGGACGTATTGCGTCAGTGTGTCGATCCCGCGGCGCATATCGACGGGTTTGACGGCCAGGAACAGGTGTTCAGGCTTGAGCATAGTTGAGGGCCTTGAAGACATCACCCAGTTGAGCGGGTTGGCAGGCCACTCTGCAGCCCCCGGGGAGGTAAAGCATGACCGGGTCGGTCAACGAATCAATCGGTAAAGGTCGTGCTATCTGAACCGGGAGGACGGAGGGCAGTCCGGGAGAGGGATTATATTTATTTTTTGTTTGGGAAGGCCAGTGCTTGAAGGTCCCCTCACTGATCCCCTGAGATTGACAGTACTGACGGCGAGTCAGCCCGCTGGCCCGCCATGCCTCAAGGTGGTGTATTTTACACTCAGGGGTATAGTGTTTAGGCATTTTACTTCTCCGTCTGATGAACATAACGGCATGTTACCTGGACGAAAATTAATTGGAATGTGAGTTCACCGTACTATTACGCTGGATGCGTTTGGAGAAGCATGGGATCAGCGTTATCCGCAGATAAGCCGCAGCTGGCAGGCCAACTGGCATAACCTGGCGACCTTCTTCGCGTATCCGGTGGAGATCCGTAAAGCGATCTACACCACCAACGCCATCGAGTCGCTGAACAGCGTGATCAGGCATGCCATCAAGAAGCGAAAAGTGTTCCCGACCGATGAGTCGGTGAAAAAGGTGGTGTGGCTGGCCATCCAGTCAGCGTCACAAAAATGGACGATGCCACTGCAGGACTGGCGAATGGCCATGAGCCGTTTTATTATCGAGTTCGGTGATCGACTTGACGGTCACTTCTGAGAAAAGGCGTTTACACAGAATCGTAAACAGGCTCCATTGAATACATGACCGGCAAGAGACCCGAAGGTCCCTTGCCGGGGGGGACGGTTCGTCAGAAGTTAACCTTCACGCCCAACATCACCGCCGTGTCACTGTAGCCTTTGTCGCCAATTTGCTGGCTCACATTGCCCCACAGGTTCACCCGTTTGTTCAACTGACCTTCAACCCCGGTTTTCAGCTCGGCAATGTTGCCCGCACCGGCCTGCGTCACCGTCACGCCGTCCATCTGTGTGCCGAAGTCTTCGGTGTTGTGCACCCAGTTCGCCTCGATAAACGGCTGGAATACCCGGTCTTTGCCTTTGTCCTGGGCACTGGACCCGTTCATAAAGGCTTTCACCCCCAGACGCGTCTGGATATTGCCATCGCCTTTGCCCGACACCTGCGTGCCATTGGCTTCTTTATGTTCATCGGCTTTCACGCCCATCCAGGTCACCTGCGCCTGTGGCTGGATAAAGACCTTCGCATTCTTGGCCGCATTCTCACCCACCTTCAGGGTGTAGCCACTTTCCACCGAGGCGGTCACCCCTTTAGATTGGTAATGCTCACTCGCCAGACCCTGACCGCTCACGCTGTTGTCAAACCAGCTGTATTGCGCCCAGCCATCGACATACAGGCCCGTCTGGTCGGCGTCATTCGCCTGCCAGGTACCGTACATCCCCAGGCTGTAGCCGTCCACCGACGCATCCGCCCGGTAACCGGTCACCCGCGAATCGGTTTTGCTCTGGCTGTTGCCGTACCCGCCCATCACCCCGAGGTGAAAGCGGCTCTGGTCCGTCGTCCACTGCGCGATATCCCCGCCCAGTTGCATCACATAGCGGTTGCTCTGGGTGCCCAGTTGGTCACGGCTGTCACGGAAACGGTTATGCCCGCCTTCGTTACGCAGCCACAGGCTGGTGACCTTCTGCTCCCCGGTCAGGGCATCAATGTATTGGGTTTCCCCCAACCGGTCGTGCAGGCGGGTGGCAAACAGGGTATTGGCCGCCGCCAGGTTGGCGATATAGCCGCTGGCTTCCGGCCGCTCTATCGGCACCACCGGATTGACCGGGTCGTCAGGGTTGACGGGGTCTACCGGGTCTACCGGGTCTACCGGGTCGGGTGGTGTCGGGTCTACCGGGTCCGGTGACAGGCTGCTACTCAGCACCCAGTTATTGGTCTGAGCACCGGCACCGCGACCGAGGAAGTAATCATAGGCCCCAGCCACAATACGCCCAACTTGGGTAAATACCCCCTCAGAAGTACCCGCCACTGTGATTAACTCAATACCGTTAAGGGTCTGACCGCCACCACCCAGCGTGTTGTTCACCTGAACACGGGTGGTCCCGGAAGTGTTCCCCTCAACAACCAACTGGTCGGTCACGGAGTTATCCTCCCCCAGGACGGTATTCATCTGGAGGAGTCCGTTGTTGCCAATGTAATCACCAGTGAGGGTCAGGATATTGCCACCGCTGCCGCCGAAGTTAACCACCCCGGCATGATTGAGTGACGCGAGGGTTTGACGGTAACCATCAAGGTCCAGTGTTCCCCCCGCCTCAGTGAGGTAATGCGAGGCGGTGCTGAATACCTGGTCGCCCCCCGCTTTGAGGGTCCCGCCCTTAACGGTGGTGTCGCCGGTGTAGCTATAGGTGCGGTCGGCAGACAACAGCAGGGTATGCGGGCTGTTTTGCGTCAGGCTGCCAGTCCCCCCCAGATTGAAATCCAGGGTATAATCGGCACTGCGCTGGAAGACCAGCTCACTCTGGTTTTGCAAGGCCTCTGTTGTGTCACCATGAAAATGAATGTCACCGGTACCATTCACCACCGTCTGGCCGGTCAATACGCCGCCTATTTCAACCATTAAAACGCCACCACTATTAATAGTGGTGTTGTTGGCAATCCCGCCATTATCGACAGTCTGGCTCCCACCATAAATGGTGGTGCCGTTGGCGGTGCCACCGGAACGGACCTTCTGCCATCCCATAGTAAGGGTGGTGCTGTTGGCGATGCCTCCATTATTGACATGCTGAGTTCCATTCTGAAAAAACGCGCGGTTGGCGGTACCACCACTATTGACAATCTGCTCTCCTTCATAGACGTAGGTGCCGTTGGCGGTACCGCCATCATTGACATTCTGAGTCCCACCATCACTAATGGTGGTGCCGTTGGCGGTACCGCCATCATTGACAATCTGCTCTCCACCACTGATGGTGGTGCCGTTGGTGGTTCCTCCAGCCTCGACAGTCTGCCCCCCATAATTAATGATAGTGTCGTTGGCCGTGCCGCCAGTATGAACCCGCTGATTTTCGCCCTCATTCAAGACTTCTCCCTCCACCACGACCCCCTCTCCGGAAACATCCTCTGTGTATGCAAATACCGACGGGGCAACGGAAAAGCTGCAGGCAAGAACGATGAGGGCCGACAGTGGGGTGCGGGAAAATAGCGGGTGGTCGCCATCAGGGCGGCGCTTATACCGCTCGGGTGTAGAAATTGTCATACATCATTCTCCAGTAAAAAATAATCTATGCCGTAGTCAGGCGTGTCTCCTGTGGAAACGGGCATAATGGGGCTGTTCGAACCATAAAGACGGTTGCCGTCATCACGGTATAAAAGGGCAGGACGCAAAGCGGCTGATGGAGGCATCTGCTCACCGGTAAAATCAGGGGCAACCGTCTCTTTCCTGCCTGATAGTGAAGGTGTTCTTCGCTCTGCGGATAAATAAAGGAAATCGTTTATGTTGAGTATTAATATATAAAAATACGCAGTAACGAACCCGGAACTATCAAAAATAGCTCATGGCATAAAAGATAAAATAAACATCGGCAGGTGTATTAAATAAATGTTAATAAATTGAGACGGTGGCCGTGTATTATTTTTACACGCTATTTCACTGAGTCTTTTAATGACGAATAACCTATCAGAACCTTCTCAATCACGTCGAGGGGGTATACAAATCATTAATCTTCTTTTGGGAAACTGAATAAAGTGTATCAATAGCAACAGTAATCTCATTAATATAACGAATAATGAAAAAAACTATTTACGTATTTGTTATTACCTGTCTGTATATGTTGTCAATATAACTATATTGAAAGAGAGAAATACGGGTCATGTATTCAATGTGGTTATTAGTATCACATAAGGTAATGCTCACGCTCAATGAACGTACCGATAATACTGTCATGCATTTCTGCCGATTTTGAGTATCCGAGAGTCTTGCGGTTCAGTCGTTTCAACCGATTACGAATATTCAGGTTTTCACGCTCAATCCGCTGCGTGTAAAGCTTGCCACTGATGTGTTTTTCATCCGGCAACATGTCATAAGCACTGAAGTTGTCGGTGCACCAAAAGACGACATTGAAACCTAACAGCAACCCCAATAATTGGCGAAATGTCTTTTTGCTCCGACGACCAAAAACATGAGCAATAATACGTTTGAAGCGAGGCTCCCAGGCATACCAAAGCCAGCGTTGCTGCTTTTTGTTGCCGATAAACGACCACATCTCGTCCACTTCGCAAATGAGTTGAATTTGCAGGTTATCCAGTGGCAGCGTTGTTACATTCCGCGGCGAGAGTTTTTTAAAGTGCGCACAACGGTATTGATGCTGATATGTAACGTAAACGTCGCTGGTACCGCACCTTCCGCTTAACGCGATGAAACATCATGCTTGTCTTTGGAATTCACCGAAGATCAGAGGCAATATGGCAAAGACGAACCATCGCACTCCCGACGAATGGCGTGAACTGCTCGACGCACAACAACGCTCCGGTCTCAACCAAACTCAATTCTGTAAACGCCATCAAATCTCACGCAGCGCTTTTTTCAATGCCAAGGATCGCCTCGTTGCGCAAGCCAAGTCGCCGCCGCCCGCATTTATCGCTGTCTCTCCGCTCAAACAGGGTTCTTTGCCGATAACGCCGCCTGTCGAACCCACTCCCGCTGTTGCCGAACCTGAGCTACCTCCGGTTGAGTGCGATTCTATCAAACTGACGCTCGCACACTGCTCACTGCAATTTCCCCTCAGCCTTTCTCCATTTTGGCTGGCGACCTTACTGCGGGAACTCACGCCATGAAGATGTTTGTCGATGCCACGCAGATTTATCTTCACCGCCTTCCCGTGGACTTTCGCAAAAGCATCAACGGGCTCACGCTACTGGTTGAACAGCACATGGCGTTATCGCCTTTTAGTGGAGCCCTGTTTGTCTTCTGCAATCGACGGCACGACAAAATAAAGGCGCTGTACTGGGACACCACCGGTTTTTGTCTGTGGTATAAACGCCTTGAACAGGCGCACTTCAAATGGCCTTCCCGGTTGAGTGGCGATACGTTGACGTTGGATGAACAACAATGGCACTGGCTGTTAGAGGGGATAGACATCACAAAAATACAGCGGCATCCCCCTCTGCATTACACCTCGTTGAGTTAATAAAAAAGTACAACTACCGGTTAAATAACAATGTATTAAGGGGCAGTAAAGGGTATAATTCATACCATGAAAACACTGCCCGATACCCTGCCAAACTCGCCTAATGAACTCCAGCAAATACTGCAGGAGCGGGAAGCTTTTTGGCAGGCGCAGGTAGCCCAGTGGCAAGCACAAGCAGCCCAATGGCAGGAAAAATCGAGCCTGTGGCAAGCGCAATACCAAAGCATGGTCGAACAGTGGCTGCTGGCCCGTTACAAACTCTATGCGGCCAGTAGCGAAGACTACCCAGGTCAGGGAGCGTTGTTTAACGAAGCTGAGCAGACCGATGACCTTGCCACCCAGACGCCACCTCACGCCGAGGAAGAAGATAACGCTCAGGCTGACCCCGTCACACCCGAACGCAAAAGCCGTCGTCCACGGTTACCGCCTGGCCTTCCCCGGGAGGAGGTGCTTCACGACCTGCCAGACGAAGAAAAGACCTGTGCCTGCTGTGGTCATGCCCTGCATCGCATGGGCGAGGAATGCAGCGAGCAACTGGAGTTTATCCCGGCCAGCATCAAGGTCATGCGCCATGTTCGCCCTAAATACAGTTGCCGCCAATGTGAGCAGCAGGGGACCGAGGTCAACATCCTGATTGTGCCTGTACCTGCAACCTTATTACCCCGCAGCATCGCCACGCCCAGCCTGCTGGCCCAGATAATCAACAGCAAGTTCCAGTTCAGCCTGCCGCTCTATCGCCAGGAGCAATGGTTCGCCCAGTTGGGTATCGAGCTGAGCCGCCAGACCATGAGCAGTTGGATGTTGAAATGTGCAGAACGGCTGGCCCCGCTGGTTGAGTTGCTTCATCAACATTTACTTGAGCGTGAGGTAATCTGGAGCGATGACACCACGCTCAAGGTGGTGGAGGTGAAAAAGGATAAATGTTACATGTGGGTCTACGGCTGCGGCGGTGATAGCCCGGAGCCCGGTCTGCCGCCCGCTATCGTACTGTATGACTATCAGGATGGTCACGGCGCTGCCGGCCCTGTCGGGTTCCTCAACGGATATGAAGGTTACCTGCAGGCCGATGGTTATGCCGGTTACACGAATACCGACGCGACAGTTGTCGGTTGCATGGCGCATGCGCGCCGCAAGTTCATGGAGGCGAAAGTGGCCCAGCCGAAAGGAAAAGTTGGCCGTGCTGACTGGGCGCTGACGCATATCCAGAAACTTTACCGCCTTGAGCGAGAGCTGAAGGGGCAGCCGGCCGATGTCATTGCGGCCCGCCGCCAGCAGGAGGCCATCCCACTGCTGGACGAGTTCAAAGGCTGGCTGGATAAAACAAGGCCGCAGGTTCCGGAGAAACACTTGTTGGGCACGGCCGTGGTCTACAGTCTGAATCAATGGTCAAAGCTGGTGCGTTATGTGGAGCACGGGCAGTTGAGCATAGACAACAACAGGGCTGAGCGGGCCATCAAGCCGTTTGTCATTGGGAGAAAAAATTGGATGCTGTCGAATACGCGCAGCGGTGCGCGGTCGAGCGCCATCCTTTATAGCCTGGTTGAAACGGCGAAAGCCAATGGTCTTGTGCCCTTTGACTACCTGATGCAGGTGTTTACCAAACTGCCCACCCTCACCGCCGACGGTGATCTCGAGTCCCTCCTTCCCTGGAACATCACCCTACCTTAAACAACCACACAGGTCACTGTGTGGTTCTAGCGACGCTTACTATGTAACGCCCGTGCAGTGTCACGAATACCGGCATTGTTCATAGCAAGATCGACAATTTGATCTTTCATACCGGGGTGGCATGCACGGTACTCGTATTCTAGTTGAAAGCTCCGGCGGCAGGCCTGACAGCGGTAGCGCTGATGCCCGGAGCGTCCTGGTCCGTGCTTTTTAACAGAGTGCGCCTGCTCACAAAATGGGCATTTCACATCAACCTTAGCCATCAAACCCTCTCAGATAAATGCGAAGATGTTACCTGATGATCTCCGCATTGAATACATGACCTAATTTTGACGCGGTTGATCTCTTTCAAGGTAAACATTCCTGAGCTTTCTGCGCACATGGCAATCTCCGGTAGTTTTTACTGATGAAAAACGACTCCGTGAGACTCACCATATCGCGGTCACGTGAATTGAGCTACAGGCGGACACTACTATTGAGCTACTACACGCTATATGCCGTTTTCCGTGCAATATGTTAAATAGACCCCGATTTCTCACAATATAGCTGCTCTCTCTGCCCTTTCTCTCTCTGTCAATTCTCTTAATTAGAAGTCATATAAATCATATCGTTGAAACTACGTTCCACAAAACCTAAGATGCATATGCCCCTAAAAAGGTAAGTGGCTTACGGGTAAGCACGTAGGCCAATCAATTCCCTATATCCCAGTAATGGTGAATGTATGGCTCAAATAATTTTTGAAAGAAACAGAGGTGTTCCGTGGCAACAGAAAAGAGAACGAATGGAGATTTCATCCATGAGCAGTTAAACCAGTTAGAAATGCAGGGGCGTGTTCCGAGTGACATTCGTGAGACAGGCACTCAACAAATGCGCTGGCAATGGGACGAATATGCTTCAGGTGTGCATTATGGCGCACCGATGGACCCAGAACCGTTAGGTCGTTACAACGACCCTACAGGCCGCACAGGTATCTGCTACGCCGCAGATAACGCCGCCGCTGCAATAGCTGAATCGTTGGGAAGAGTCTACCAACGTGACCAAGATAATTTTACTCTCGGTTTGAGTGATTTACACAAGGCTCAGATGTATACGCTAGAGACGACTCGTGATACGAGAACCATCAATATGACGAAGTTGCAGGGTATGTTGCATATTACTGCTGATCAGACGATGGGCAATCGACAGGACATTACACAAGCCATTACCGATTGGGCTGCGAACACACCAGGGCTACAGTATGACGGTGTTTCGTACAGTTCCAGGCATTACGGTGTGGGGATATGTACTGCCTTCTGGGAACGCGAGGGGGAGACAGGCCCCTTAGCTGATGTTACGCATAGTTCCGTTTATTCACATGTTGATTCGAACCCAGATAATTTCCCTCAAAACTGGCAGGATAAAGACATTGAAGGATTTGAAATTGTGGTGGAAACGCTACAGTTTGATGTGAGTGCCGATGACTCGTAAATAAAAGGCCCTAAGGGGCCTTTTTTAGTGGGATGCCTGATGACCGAAGAGAGCGGCTTGTTTGCGGATCTCTTTCATGTGTTCACCTGCCGTGCCGTATTTTTTCAGTGCATCGATGACATTTAAATTTTCTTCATTATCGAAAAAATACATAGCAGTCAAGAACGAGGTTTTAGTGACTGGGCTAAATTCTCCCAGCAACAATAAAACTTCTTCCAGCCCATCAACAATGCGGTTTCCGTCAAACTGGAATGTCGGGAATTTGCTCTCGCCCCCTACCTGCACTGCCAGCAATTTTTTTGCTTTCAGTCGATTGTTAATTGTCTGTCTTTTTACTCCGAGGATGTCAGCTGCTTTACTTGCCCGGCATGTTCCGCCGAGTCTCTTCAAACGGTCTGCAAATTTGACCGCGCTTTCATTTAGATGATCCATTTTGCGTTTTTCACGCGGTGACATCTCAGAAGACCGGTCTAGTTGAGTTTCAAAAAATAGTTTAGCCAGCTCGTTATCTGTCATGTTGCGAGCGGTGGTTAGCTGTTTTTTTTCAGCTAATTTTGCCACTAACTCGACTGCCAAATTTGATAAGCGGTCAAACACGGCCATTTGCTCAGCGGACCGTGGTTTGCGGCATTCTTTTTGAATTGTGCTAGTCATATTTACCTCTCTTTGACACTTAGAATAGTCACGTAAGGGTAAAGTGTCAAATTAAAACGACGTGAAAATATACAGATTGAACAGGTGGTGTTGTCGCAATAGGGTGAACTCCCATGCTATACGGTGTTTTCAGGGCGTTTTGCCCTATCGGATAACCTAAAAGCGATACCACAAAGGCGATAACTTAAATGCGATAATACGTAACAGCGACGGTATTTATTCGTCAGCAGGTGATTTTCCATGCGCTATAAGCCACTCGCGGCGTTTTACCAGCCACTGTTGAAACTCATGGGTATTCTCGACTCGCTGCACTTCCTTCTGCGTCCACGCCATTATAGGGCCTGCTTTTTGAGGCTTTCCAAGGAACTGAGATATTGCTTTATCAGTCCAGTACCGAGCTTTCAGTCTACTTTTGCTGATCCAGTTATCGTGCCATTCAGCGCTTGCTCTGGCGCGTGAATCGGCAGCATTGTAATAAAGCCTTACCGTCATTACTCACTCCTATAATCTAAATAGGGTTCCGTGTAATTTTCTTCGAAAAGTGCAGCTATATGATAGATTTTTTATTTTTTATCATATCGTTACCATTTTAAAGTGTCGCGTTTAATTGGTCAAACAATGAACTAAACGAATGGAAGGGACTTCCCCTGGATATGCGCCTGATTAACTCTTATGCAATCATGGGGTAAACATAGCCCCGGAGGGATTCGTTATGACCATCACTACTGTCGGTATCGATCTTGCTAAAAATGTGTTTGCTGTTCACTGCGTTGACCAACACGGTAAAACTGTTCTGGTTAAACCCAAAGTACCGCGTGCTGCGCTTCCTGAGCTGATTGCCAGTTTACCTCCCTGTGTTATCGGGATGGAGGCATGCTCTGGGGCTCACTACTGGGCAAGGTTGTTTCGGCAGTATGGTCATGAACCGCGCCTGATGGCAGCTAAATTTGTATCGCCTTACCGTATGGCAGGTAAATCAGGGAAAAATGATGCTGCTGATGCTCAGGCTATCTGTGAAGCTGTTCGTCGTCCGCATATGCGGTTCGTACCAGTGAAAGACGAAAGCCAGCAGGCCATGCAGTGTTTACATCGTACCCGGCAAGGTTTTATCGAAGAGAAAACAGCAACATATAATCGCCTGCGAGGGTTGATCTCTGAATTCGGCGTCATCGCTCCACAAAGTACAGATGCCCTGCGCCACATGGTATCTGAACAGAAGAAATCTTTGCCGCTTCAGGTTCAGCAATGTGTTGATGACCTGCTGAAACACATTGATCGCATTGAAAATAACGTAAGCGTCGCTAGAACCACACAGTGACCTGTGTGGTTGTTTAAGGTAGGGTGATGTTCCAGGGAAGGAGGGACTCGAGATCACCGTCGGCGGTGAGGGTGGGCAGTTTGGTAAACACCTGCATCAGGTAGTCAAAGGGCACAAGACCATTGGCTTTCGCCGTTTCAACCAGGCTATAAAGGATGGCGCTCGACCGCGCACCGCTGCGCGTATTCGACAGCATCCAATTTTTTCTCCCAATGACAAACGGCTTGATGGCCCGCTCAGCCCTGTTGTTGTCTATGCTCAACTGCCCGTGCTCCACATAACGCACCAGCTTTGACCATTGATTCAGACTGTAGACCACGGCCGTGCCCAACAAGTGTTTCTCCGGAACCTGCGGCCTTGTTTTATCCAGCCAGCCTTTGAACTCGTCCAGCAGTGGGATGGCCTCCTGCTGGCGGCGGGCCGCAATGACATCGGCCGGCTGCCCCTTCAGCTCTCGCTCAAGGCGGTAAAGTTTCTGGATATGCGTCAGCGCCCAGTCAGCACGGCCAACTTTTCCTTTCGGCTGGGCCACTTTCGCCTCCATGAACTTGCGGCGCGCATGCGCCATGCAACCGACAACTGTCGCGTCGGTATTCGTGTAACCGGCATAACCATCGGCCTGCAGGTAACCTTCATATCCGTTGAGGAACCCGACAGGGCCGGCAGCGCCGTGACCATCCTGATAGTCATACAGTACGATAGCGGGCGGCAGACCGGGCTCCGGGCTATCACCGCCGCAGCCGTAGACCCACATGTAACATTTATCCTTTTTCACCTCCACCACCTTGAGCGTGGTGTCATCGCTCCAGATTACCTCACGCTCAAGTAAATGTTGATGAAGCAACTCAACCAGCGGGGCCAGCCGTTCTGCACATTTCAACATCCAACTGCTCATGGTCTGGCGGCTCAGCTCGATACCCAACTGGGCGAACCATTGCTCCTGGCGATAGAGCGGCAGGCTGAACTGGAACTTGCTGTTGATTATCTGGGCCAGCAGGCTGGGCGTGGCGATGCTGCGGGGTAATAAGGTTGCAGGTACAGGCACAATCAGGATGTTGACCTCGGTCCCCTGCTGCTCACATTGGCGGCAACTGTATTTAGGGCGAACATGGCGCATGACCTTGATGCTGGCCGGGATAAACTCCAGTTGCTCGCTGCATTCCTCGCCCATGCGATGCAGGGCATGACCACAGCAGGCACAGGTCTTTTCTTCGTCTGGCAGGTCGTGAAGCACCTCCTCCCGGGGAAGGCCAGGCGGTAACCGTGGACGACGGCTTTTGCGTTCGGGTGTGACGGGGTCAGCCTGAGCGTTATCTTCTTCCTCGGCGTGAGGTGGCGTCTGGGTGGCAAGGTCATCGGTCTGCTCAGCTTCGTTAAACAACGCTCCCTGACCTGGGTAGTCTTCGCTACTGGCCGCATAGAGTTTGTAACGGGCCAGCAGCCACTGTTCGACCATGCTTTGGTATTGCGCTTGCCACAGGCTCGATTTTTCCTGCCATTGGGCTGCTTGTGCTTGCCACTGGGCTACCTGCGCCTGCCAAAAAGCTTCCCGCTCCTGCAGTATTTGCTGGAGTTCATTAGGCGAGTTTGGCAGGGTATCGGGCAGTGTTTTCATGGTATGAATTATACCCTTTACTGCCCCTTAATACATTGTTATTTAACCGGTAGTTGTACTTTTTTATTAACTCAACGAGGTGTAATGCAGAGGGGGATGCCGCTGTATTTTTGTGATGTCTATCCCCTCTAACAGCCAGTGCCATTGTTGTTCATCCAACGTCAACGTATCGCCACTCAACCGGGAAGGCCATTTGAAGTGCGCCTGTTCAAGGCGTTTATACCACAGACAAAAACCGGTGGTGTCCCAGTACAGCGCCTTTATTTTGTCGTGCCGTCGATTGCAGAAGACAAACAGGGCTCCACTAAAAGGCGATAACGCCATGTGCTGTTCAACCAGTAGCGTGAGCCCGTTGATGCTTTTGCGAAAGTCCACGGGAAGGCGGTGAAGATAAATCTGCGTGGCATCGACAAACATCTTCATGGCGTGAGTTCCCGCAGTAAGGTCGCCAGCCAAAATGGAGAAAGGCTGAGGGGAAATTGCAGTGAGCAGTGTGCGAGCGTCAGTTTGATAGAATCGCACTCAACCGGAGGTAGCTCAGGTTCGGCAACAGCGGGAGTGGGTTCGACAGGCGGCGTTATCGGCAAAGAACCCTGTTTGAGCGGAGAGACAGCGATAAATGCGGGCGGCGGCGACTTGGCTTGCGCAACGAGGCGATCCTTGGCATTGAAAAAAGCGCTGCGTGAGATTTGATGGCGTTTACAGAATTGAGTTTGGTTGAGACCGGAGCGTTGTTGTGCGTCGAGCAGTTCACGCCATTCGTCGGGAGTGCGATGGTTCGTCTTTGCCATATTGCCTCTGATCTTCGGTGAATTCCAAAGACAAGCATGATGTTTCATCGCGTTAAGCGGAAGGTGCGGTACCAGCGACGTTTACGTTCCAACAACATTCTGACTGCGCGCTCACGCAGTTCAGGGGGATAGCGTTTGGCGGATTGTGATTTCATTTTGGGTCTCCTTTCACTAAGAGTTTAGTCTCCAAGAAACCCGGTACAGTTCAGTCACTATACCAGCAGGAATTTCAGACAGTTACTGTGGAGATATCAGATAAAGCAAAGCCTGAGTCGCCGGGGAAATTGCTGGGATACTCAGTCTACAGCCCAATGGAACGGTTCTTCAGAAGCCTGAAAACAGAGTGGGTGCCGGATAATGGGTACGTAAATTGTGGAGAAGCCAGCATGGCGATAACAAATTACATCACGGGATATTACAGCCAGCTCAGACCTCATCAATATAATGGAGGTCTGACGCCGAATGAATCAGAACGATTGTTCTGGAAAAACTCTAAAGCCGTGGCCAGTTTTTGTTGACCACTACAATTCCTGTATCAATAGCATCAGTGATTACTTTAAAGTGAAAACCCACATGTTGTCATGTGTATTATGTGATCTAGGCAACTGAATTAGCGCTTTTTTGAAACGTCAATCCGTAGTTGAACTGATAGACGTACATATAAAAGAGTAGAAAATAACAGGTAATATATTTTTCAAATTCAGTTATGGAAGGTTATCTATGATACTTAAACGTTTACTCTTAAAAAATACAAATCTGCTGAGCGTAATGTTTCTCTTATCAGGGATCGCTCAGGCAAGTCCGAGTGATGAACTTTTCTTAAAACTTCAAAACAGCCAACAAGCATACGTGGAAAATTTACTATCTGCTTTTCCTGCGGACTATCCGGCATATCAGATTTTTGTACTGTCGCCTGAAATAAAAAATTTGATACAAAATCGCTACAATACAGACCAGATTAACACCATTGTTCAGAAAACTGTAGAAACTAGAAAACTGCAGCTAACAGAGAAACCATGGGGGACATTCCTTCAGGCCGCTTCATTTGAAGATAGTATTAAGTCTGAAACTAATTATGATGCAATCTGGCTGAGAGACAGTTTGTGGGGATATTTGGCGCTCAATTCTCAGAAGGAAGACCAGGAAAGTGCGAAAAAGATATTATTAACATTATGGGACTATATGTCCACACCAGCACAGTTAGAACGGATGAACAATATTATAAATAACCCTTCGTTACTGGATGACGAAAACGGGCAAATGAATGCTATACATATCCGTTTTGACAGTAACTCGCCAGACTTCAGTGATGTGTTAGAAAATGGTAAACCGCAGCAATGGAATCACAAACAAAATGATGCATTGGGTTTGTATCTTGATAATATCATTCAGGCAGTTGAATCCGGTAAAATTTCACGATCAGACTGGGAAAAAGGTGACAGACTTAATTCATTGGTAAAACTTGTCGCCTATCTTGAAAAAGTGCGCTTTTATGATATGCCTGACTCGGGATCATGGGAAGAAGATGCGAGACTTAATACATCATCCATAGCACTAGTGACTTCAGGGCTAGAACGCCTTACTAATCTGTTAAATGAAAAGAGTAATATATCTGCAATTAAATTTAGGAATGATCTGCTAGAACAAGCAAAGAATTTGCAATTAGATCAGCACCTAAAAACAACTCAACTGGAAAAAATGGTTAATAAAGGTTACGAAAGAATTAGATATCAATTGAGTCTAGGTGGTGAATCTCCCAATTATAGACATGATGACCCCCATTATCGTACAGCAGATGCTGCGTTACTTAACCTGATTTACCCTGCAAAGTTATCGCGACTGACTATTGAACAGAAAAAAATGATACTTTCAAAAGTGAGGACACTCGCGGGTAACTACGGTATCAAACGTTATTTAAACGACAACTACCAATCAGCAAATTTCTGGTTTAATAAAATTAAAACCGACACCAGTGAAGACTCTCATAATAAACGCCAAGAAATATTTATTCCTCATACTGAGGCTCAATGGTTTTTTGATTCATGGTATGCAACATCTTCTGCCATAGTTTATAAAGAAAGTCGTGATAAATACTATCTAAATGAAGCCATTCAATTTATGAACAGATCTCTTTCACAAATCACTAATAAAGGTATGACAGGCGCGGATGGAAAACCTTTACCAGCCATGGCTTTACCGGAAAGTATCAATTTCTTGCATTATTCCGGAAAAGTGCAACCCGCTCCGAGCCCTATTATTCCATTGAACTGGTCCAAAGCATCTATGACGCTCATGTTCAATCATCTGGGTACAGTGCTACAGGATAAAGTTAACACATTATAATATAATTACTCCCCCCAACCAGCAAGTCTCAAACCCTCTATGTTGAGGAGGGTTTCGCTTTATCTATGCTTTATATAATTTATTTTTTAACGAGGAATAATATGAGCGGTGCTGTGATTATGATCATAATCTATTTATCAGGGGGGTTAATGACCTCTATTTTTATTTACTTTATCTCACAGGAACAGCGCTACTATAGAATACTGGGCTCTGTATTAACTGGCTTAACATGGCCCTTGAGTCTGATACCTGCACTTTTATTTTCCATACTTTGAACCGTTGTTATTTATCTGATTAGGGTAAGTATTCCGGGTAATGTCTCCAATTGGTTAAACTTGATGTATAATGTTCACTGGTGAGGTTTTCTCATGTCCAGCGTTAATGTTCATTGTCCTCGTTGTCAGTCCACTCAGGTTTACCGCCATGGTCAGACCCTAAAGACCATGACAGATTTCGTTGTCGTGACTGCCATCGCGTATTTCTGCTCACTTACACCTACGAAGCCTGTAAGCCGGGTGTCAAGGAGCAGATCAACGAAATGGCTTTCAACGATCCCTGAGTTCGTGATACCCCCCCATGTCAGGGTAGTTGTCGCCTCCTTCTGAAAAATAGTCAGGGGGCTGGAGATGTTGTATGGCCGTTTATTCAACAGAACGTAAAGCTGCGGTGATCGCCAAAATGTTACCTCCACATAATTAGTCTATTAATCAAATAGCACGGCAGGAAGGTATTCCTCCCAAAACCCTTTACCACTGGCATTCGTCGGCGGGCATTGCCGAGCCAGCGCTGTCTAACAGGGAAAACTCACCCCATGAGTGGTCGCAGGAGGAGCAGTTTGCCGTTCTCGTTGAAACCGCACCGCTTTCTGCTCATGCTGTTGCTGTTGCTGAATATTGTCGCCGTAAAGACCTCTACCCCGAGCAACTCCAGCAGTGGAAGGACGGTTTTATGCAGCCCAGCCCGCGTGAAGAAAAAGCAGAGATAAAACGATTAAAAAAGGAAAACCAACAACTTAACCGTGAAATAGTCCGTAAGGACAAGGCGCTAGCCGAAGCCGCAGCGCTGTTGATATTGGAAAAAAAGTTCAAGGCGTTGTTCGGCGAAGAAAACGAGGACGAATGACGCGCAGTGCCGACCGCCAGCAGTTGATGCTACTGGTTCAGGAAGCAGTCGACAGTGGAGCCTCGTTAACAAAGACTTGCCAGCGCGTCGGCCTGAGTCAGCGGACTTTACAGCGTTGGCGCACGGTGTCAGACGATCGCCGGGCCACGTCACCTCGTCCGGTGCCGAAAAACAAGCTCAGCGCCGAAGACGTGCAGCAGGTGCTTGCGGTCTGCCATGAACCGCGGTTCGCCAGCACAAATTGTGTCTCAGTTAACGCGACAGAGCCTCAAAATCAGGCAAATACACAAATTTCTAAACAGGCCCAGATAAGACCCTGTAAATAATTCTGTGTAACTGCCACCGTATTAAAGGTGATCGCTCAGGCGGTCACCGAACTCGATAATAAAACGGCTCATCGCCAGCCGCCAGTTCTGGATCGGCATACTCCATTTTTTCGACGCATCCTTGATCGCCAGATAAATAACTTTTCGTACCGAGTCGTCTGTCGGGAACACCTTGCGCTTCTTGATGGCTGCGCGGATCACGCTGTTTAGTGACTCGATGGCATTCGTTGTGTAGATGGCCTTGCGGATATCGGGTGGATAGCCGAAGAACGTATTGAGATTTTCCCAGTGTGCACGCCAGCTTTTGCTGATTTGCGGGTATTTGTCGTCCCAGGCAACCGCGAAGTTATCCAGTGCCATCAGCGCCGCCTCTTCTGTCGGAGCCTGATATACCGTTTTCAGCCCGCCGGTGACGGCTTTGTAATCCTTCCACGAGACATATTTCAGGCTGTTGCGCACCATATGAATGATGCACAGCTGGATGTGAGTCTGCGGATACACGCTGTTTATCGCATCCGGGAAGCCCTTCAGTCCGTCCACGCAGGCAATCAGGATATCCTGAAGCCCCCGGTTTTTAAGCTCTGTCAGCACACTGAGCCAGAACTTCCCCCCTTCATTTTCTGCCAGCCACATGCCCAGCAGTTCTTTCTGGCCTTCTGTATTAATGCCCAGAGCAAGGAAGACGGCTTTGTTAATCACGCAGCCACCCTGGCGAACCTTCACCACAATACAGTCAAGATAAACAATGGGATACAGTGCATCCAGAGGTCTATTTTGCCACTCTGTCACCTGTTCTTTAACTGCATCGGTGACTTTAGATATCAGCGTGGGCGACACATCAGCATCGTACATCTCTTTGAAGGTGGCGACGATTTCACGGGTGGTCATGCCTTTGGCGTACAGGGATAAAATCTGACTGTCCATCTGCGTGATACGCGTCTGATTTTTCTTTATCAGTTGAGGCTCGAAGGTGTTTTCTCGGTCGCGAGGCGTGTTCAGTTCGATTTCACCGTCGTCGCACAACAACGTTTTGGATGAATAGCCGTTGCGGGTATTCGAGCCTGCTTTCGGGGCATTTTTCTCATGCCCCAGATGGTCAGTCAGCTCGGCATTGAGCGCCGTTTCGACGGTTAACTTCGTCAGCATGCGGGAAAATGCATTGAGGTCGGCTTCGGTTTTAAGGCCTTTAGCCAGTTCAGCCGCGAGGGCCTTGAGTTTCTTTTCGTCCATAATTTGCCTGTCTCCGTTACTGGAGTGAACATACCAAAAACAGGCAATTACACAATTTTAATTACAGTCTCACTTGCGGGCCCCAATATGGTTTAACGAGCGGTTCCCAGCGCTGGAAGATGCATTTGCAGCTAAAGTGACAGAAGAGTACCCATTCACGCTGCAACCAACCCATTCTTCCCATTTAGGCATTAAACCCAAAAAGCTAATAGATTGGATTGATGAACTAGATGTTGAATTTGGGGAAAGCACACACTTCAGTACCAAGCCCCATTCCCAGTCGAAATGCAACAAAATGGTAGGGCATTATGCCGCCTGTAAGTGCGTTAAAAAGGCACTGTTGCAAATAGCCCGTTAGGGTCAACGTTCCCTTAGGCTAAAAAACCTTAGAGGCTGAAAACGTAGCTCACCAGACGCACTTCGCCCTGAGGATGACCATAATACCAAGGTTCAGCCTGACCTTTACGCAACGCGCGCATCACCTCTATACCCTTGATCGCGGCATAAGCCGTTTTCATGGATTTGAAGCCTAACATCGGATTGATTATCCGCTTCAATTTACCGTGATCACATTCAATCACGTTGTTGAGGTATTTCACCTGACGGTGCACCACGTCTGGCGGGCATTTGCCTTCCCGTTTCAATAACGCGAGCGCTCTGCCATAGGTGGGGGCTTTATCTGTAATAATCCGTCGTGGCTGTTCCCAATTTCGTAAGTTACCTAATATCTTCTTCAAAAATCGATAAGCCGCTTGGGTATTACGGCGAGACGAAAGATAAAAATCAATCGTTCTACCGTGGCTGTCGACGGCCCGGTACAGGTAAGCCCATTTGCCGCCGATTTTGACGTAGGTTTCATCCAGATGCCAGGGAAGCAGGTCGGTCGGATGACGCCAGTACCATCGCAGGCGCTTTTCCATTTCAGGTGCGTAGCGCTGTACCCAACGATAAATCGTGGTGTGGTCAACATTGACGCCCCGTTCAGCGAGCATTTCCTGGAGTTCGCGGTAGCTGATGCCGTATTTACAATACCAGCGAACAGCCCAGAGGATGATTTCACTCTGAAAATGCCGACCATTTGAATGGGGTCATACGCTACTCCTTCAGCCGAAATGGTGCTTTAGCTTATCATCACAAGATTTTTGCAACAGTGCCTTCTTGATAACCTACCTTTAAAATAATTTATTTTTTTATTCCTTGTTTTTCAATATTTATTTTTTGTAGCATTAATCTCTGATTGATTTCATTAAGCCCTTCTAATTGACACTTGGCTAATTTATTCAACTTCGTATCAAGAGCATTTTCAGAATTCATTTCTTCTTCGTTAATAGCAAGTTCTTTTATGCATCTAAGCGTCAGAGATCGGCTAACTTCTAAACTAATGTCATGATTTGTTTTTGCTTCAAATGAAACTCTCGATTCATCATATTTGGTCACAGCTATCGTAATAATATAAATGCAACATATCGCTATAAACATCCTCCATATTACTTTTTGTTCTTTTAATTTTTTATCATTTGATACTAGCCAAGATACAACCATAATAATCACTACAGAACTAATCAAATACAGCTTTAGCGCATCAGTGCTGTAGTATAGTGATAAATCACTCATTTATTATCCTTATGTTAATTTTGTTTGTTACTGTGACTGACAAGTAATTTAAAAGGACAAATAAAATGAATTCGAAATATAAAGCAGTAATTATACTTTACAATATTATCAAATAAAATTAAATGTATTTATGCTTTATATATAAGACAAATAAAGTATCACTCTGATAATGTGAATTCTTTTATTAAAAATACCTCTAGTGATGCATAACAGGATACATCATTACCCTGCCTTAAAATTCTGCAAAAAAAAGTGGCTTCATGTGAGCCACTTTTACATTTGTAATTTAATTATTTTATCGACTGAAATCTGTCATAAAGTCAGATTCATAATCATTCTCTGGGAAAGACAGATTTAGCGCTGAAATGATTTTATCCGTGTTCTCTTCAGAGATATGCAACAGCCCCATACAGCGGTCAAAATGAAGTTTATTGCCGTTCATCATGTCAATAACAGCATTATATTCTTTATCAATCGACTGGCCATATGCGGCTCTAGCTTTATCCCATGATACTTGCGGAATATCGCCCCACGCGCTGATCATCATCGCGATATCAATCATGTCTTTAAACTGGGTAGATCTGTCTCTGCCTCTATCAGCATTAGCCAATAGCTTTGTGGCAAAGAAATCCTCTTGAGATAGCGTAGGAATATTATGAATGCGGCCACCAAATGCCAGATCTAAGCGCCCTTCGCTCACGAACTCCATTCTGATGCGAGTATCGTCGGCCAGCACAACAGACCTGATACCATACTGATTCGTTCTAACGTCACTGCCATAGTTGACCGGCTGTTTGAATACCTGCCCAAAGCTATCATTCGTGACAGTGCTACGGAGCTTACTGTAACCTTCTCGTGATGAGCATAAGAAGTCAATATCAACAGATTCTCGGTATTCATCAAGCAACATAACAATTGCTGTGCCGCCTGCAAAATAGCATTCGGCATCTTCGATAAAATCAGCATCAATAGAGTCAAGAATACCGGCTATTTTGTTGTGATGCTCCAGCCGGTATTTATACATTTAGAATACCGCCACCGTATTCTTTAACTAACTTATCAATCAACGCTTTTTCATGTGGCTCCAGCGCCTCTGGCTCTACATATTTCCAGTTGCGCTCATATAGAGCTAATGCTTCCCGTTCATCTAATTCAGCATCATCTTTTAGATACCATGCGATCTGTTTCATCTGAGGATAATCAGCTATGTGCAACATAATTTCCTCCTTTAGGTTCTAATGTGCATATGTCACTAGTATAGCGCTTTTTATCGCCAACATCCAACACTGGTTAAATGCATAATTAACTGATATTAAACACAATAAACGGCATTGCAAAAAGCACCTAGGGTTTACAATATCCATGTATGATGTAACTAAAGTGAACCGCCCCGGTTTTCTTGGAGAGTTTTTGAACCCGTTGTTCACGCGGCCAGATCTTTGCCAGCATGTGAAGCATAGTAGCCTTTTTCTGCTTCCATCGGCGGGATATGGCCCAGGCGTTCCAACAGTCTGCGATTGTTAAACCAGTCCACCCATTCCAGCGTCGCCAGCTCTACATCCTGACGCGTTTTCCAACTTTTTCGGTGGATCACTTCAGCCTTGTACAGACCGTTAACGCTTTCAGCCAGCGCGTTGTCGTAAGAATCACCCGTACTGCCCGTCGACGCCAACAACTCAGCATCTTTCAGCCGTTGCGTGTACGCCAGCGACACATACTGGGAACCTTTATCACTGTGATGGATGGTGCCCGAAGGCCGTCTGAACCATAGAGCCTGCTCCAGCGCATCCAGCACGAAGGTCGTTTCCATCGTTGATGAGGTTCGCCAACCTACGATAACCCCGGCAAACACATCGATAATGAACGCCACATACGCGAAGCCCTGCCAGGTGCTGACGTAGGTAAAATCTGCTACCCACAGCTGGTTCGGGCGTTCCGCCACGAATTGACGGTTTACCAAATCGCGTGGGGTCTCAGTGGCTTTGTTGCTGCGCGTCGTCTTAACACCTATGCCACGTATTACCCCCTTTATTTTCAGCTTTTTCATCAGGCGCACCACTGTACATCTGGCCACGTGGAACCCTTCGCGTTTTAACTGTTGCCAGACTTTACGGTACCCGTAAACACGGTAGTTTTCTTCAAAAACACGCTGTATTTCCGGCATAAGCTGACCATCACTCTTGTCCCGGTGACTGCGATGCTCAGGATGTTGCCGACGTTGTTGATGCCAGTAATACGTTGACGGGGCTATGTCCAGTTCATGACATATCGGCTCGATCCCATGTTCATCGCTTAGATTTTCCAGAAACGGCATTATTTCTTCCAGTGGCGGTCAATGGAATGGACGCCTCCCCCTTAACGAGGATTCAGCGTATAACGGAGGAATATAGCATAGTCGGCAACCGTAAAATGAAGGAGATAGCTATGAGCAATATAACCCTGATTGGTATCGACCTGGCTAAGAACGTATTTCATCTACATGCAGTTGATGACAAAGGTAAACAGATGAAAGTGACTAAGCTGTCACGCCTGAAACTTGCCGAGTATTTATACCGCAGTGAACCGGTAATCGTCGCAATGGAGGCTTGTGCAAGTGCCCACTACTGGGGACGGCTTTGTACATCACTGGGCCATGAGGCTCGTCTGATATCTCCGCAGTTCGTCAAGCCATTTGTCAAATCCAACAAAAATGATCGTAATGACGCACGGGCAATCTGCGAAGCTGCACTGCGTCCTGATATGAATTTTGTTCCCGTCAAAACAGTCGAGCAGCAAGCTGTACTGAGTCTTCACAGAGTTCGTGAAATGCTGATAGGCCAAAGAACGGCAACCATCAATCAGTTCAGGGGATTACTCACCGAGTTTGGATTACCTGCACCCACAGGGCGTAGGGCGCTATTCAGTATGATCCCCGCTATGATTGAAGATCTCCGAAAAATTTCACCCGCATTTCTCATTACTTGCATTAGTCAACAATGGGAACATCTCAGACAACTGGAACAACATATCAACGAAGTCACTCATCAGATTGAAATGCATGCCCGCCAGTCTGATATTGCACGCCGCTTGCAAACAATTCCAGGTATTGGCCCAATCACAGCTTCAGCACTGGATGCCTACGTTGGTAAGGCCACTCAGTTCAGAACAGGGCGACAACTGGCCGCCTGGTTGGGGTTGGTGCCCCGACAGCATTCAACAGGAGGGAAATCTGTGTTGTTGGGGACCAGCAAGCGCGGAAACAGTTATTTGCGCCAGCTGTTTGTTCATGGAGCCAGAGCAGTTGTATCTGTAGTATGCCGTTCTCCCGATGCGAGCAAGCAGGACAAAACTATTACGGGTTGGCTGACCAGAAAGCATATGAATGTAGCCGTAGTGGCTATGGCAAACCGAAATGCACGCATTGCCTGGGCCGTCATAGCCCACGAGCGTAGCTTCGACAATAATTATCGGGAACAACTGACCAACCAGTTACTCCCGGGCTGACAGAAAATATTTGATGTGTTCCTTTCCTGATTGCTACAGGTGATTTATTGACGTGATGGCGTAGACAGGTCAGACCGGTGTTGGCAAAACCCGTGGAGCTCGATAGTCAGAATTTATTGAATTAAGACTGAGCGGTCGTTTGGGAGCCAACAAGCAGATTCCATTATGGGCAGCGTATAGTCAAATAAACGCACAAACAGCCCGAATATACGACTGCGATCTTCACCTTCTGCATCAAAACAAAAAAATCACTTGGCAAAAAGGAGGCGTCCATATACGAGCTCCGCCTGGGCAAAATACGCTGAAGCCTGACGCAAGATATCGTTGCTGCGGCGCAGTTCACGGTTCTCGCGCTCTAACTCTTTTAGGCGCAGGCGTTCATTGGTTGTTAGAGCCGTTGTTGGTGAAGGGGTATGTTGTTCATGCTGACGCATCCAGGCGCGCAAAGTGTCAGCATGACAACCGATTTTCGGGGCAATCGCTCTGACAGCGTCAAGCTCCGTCGAATACTCGCCGCGGTGATCCAAAACCAATCTCACTGCCCGTTCGCGTAATTCAGGTGAATAACGATTTGATGACATTTGAGTCTCCTTTTAACGACTAGTTTAGTCTCCAGGATCCCCGGGGCGGTTCAGTTTTCGACTTACACACTCGATCTTCTCACCGGCTGTTTGCCATGCACGGATCCAGCGTCTCAGATGGCGGACTGTCGGATATCCCAACTCACGGATCACCACAGCAGCCTTCCTGCCATATTTGAAGTAAAGCTCAATAGCTCGGAGTCGATCTTCAAACGAATACATAAATAATCTCCTGAGAGTCCAGGAAATCGTCCGCACCCCCATTCAGGTCTTATAACATTGGTGCCGACACAGCTAATATGTCTGGGGTGAGCTGTGGGAATACATGCCAGCCAGTCACCCCTCTCATTTACCCCATAGCACTATGCAATCGACTGAATTAGCTTAGCTACATATCTAATTCATCTATGGATGCAGACATCATACTCATGGGAACAAATACCCATTGTTGAGCGACTGAGCCGTTAAATTCAAATAACTGAATATGAGTACCTGCTGACTGCCCACGATTTGAATCGTCGATCAAATAATTCCTATTGGCTTGGCTAAGAATAAAACCAGATTTACTAACAAAATCCCATTTTTGAGTTGGATCATTTGCATTTTTTTCTTGTAAAACGATATTTGTTCTACTGCTAATAGCTTTATTTTGAATTGATAACGCCAGTGTATTATTGCTTTCTACAAGTGTAATTGTTCCTGTCCTATTGTCTATATTCCAAAGGATTCTATCGAGAGTTGAACTCGCTGGAAGGAGAATTACTTGAGCGTTAGTTTGTTGATCTGAAATACCTATAACCATTGAGGGGTTTGCTGCGTATTTGAGAAATCCGATCATAAAAAGTTCCTTATAAATAATTGTTGTGTTTGGGTGTTTAATTAGCTTGGGAATTGATAGTAAAAACCATTTATCAATCCAGTTTATTGATCTAAGTCATATTATAATTTTTAATTAAATATTTTTACATGGTTTGTTAATATCATTATATAATCGTTTGTGACACTACCCATTATACAGATTTTATATTATAATAATTGGATATCATATAATATAAATTGGTAATAATCTCACTATGTTTAGTGTATTTTAGGACCCAATCGGAGCTTGGCTTTATTGAAAGTAAACGATTTGTAGGATGCGATAGATTGAGAGCATTGACTATGTACCTCCTGTTATGGCAGAGAAAGCGTATTATGTTTCTCTGGTGGGCAGTCTGAGTTCCCGGACTAAAAACTCTCCAAGAAAACCGGAGCTGTTCAGTACTGACGGCGAGTCAGCCCACTGGCCTGCCATGCTTCAAGGTGGTGTATTTTACACTCAGGGGTGTAATGCTTAGGCATTTTACTTCTCCGTCTGATGAACATAACGGCATGTTACCTGGACGAAAATTAATTGGAATGTGAGTTCACCGTAGTATTACTCTAAACCGATATTTTGTCGTACATCCCTAACTCCCTGTTTAAAACTGTGCCAGTCAATCCACCTAGCTTAATAGGGAAGGTTTCAACAATACTCATTCAGATATGAGCGATTTTTGAAAGATATATTACTAATAGTCATGCTTTCTATTACCAGAGCCTAAGGCCGTTCTCAGAGCGGACATCATCTTCTGTTATCGTATCTGGCGACATAAGCTAAGGGATAGTAAAAGATAAAGAGGGGAGAGCCATAATGCCATCACCAATTAATTCAGCGCTCGAACATATCAATCACGCGACAGGAAAATCAGTAAGATCACAGGTTAATCAGGTATGTGACTTTAGTACTAAATATATTAAGGAACAGATTAAAACCAGCCGACCTAACTTAATTACCCGATTGATTGACTGGCTTTTCGGTGATGGGACTAAAGCGGAGGCGATGATGAGCTTTACTGCCCTTTATCTTGCAGGGAATATAAGTAAGATCGAAAATATGGGACAGCGTGCCGATGCTACTCACTCGTTTGTGACTGCGATTAAGGAGCTGACGTATAACGGCGTGACAACAATGGGCCTAACTCTACCGGATGCAATGGATTGCGAAAACCCAGAGATTCTGGCCGGTAATATACTCGGGAGCCTTTTCGAATTGCTCCCAATCTCTAGATATAAAGATTTTTTTTCCCAGTTATCCGTCTTTTCTCCCTCTTATACTTTATGCACTCAGGACGCTGACTCACAATTGTCCTTCCACGGGGTACTCCGTCTGACTTCTGACGGAATATCGTCTGAGGAATCAAGTTTTCAGGTCCCATTTAGTATTCCGTCTATCTTCGACAATGATTTTGCCATCAATTGGATGAACCTGTATGGCGCAGAGGGTTCGTTATCTCTGTCAGAAAAATATCAGGAAGCCAAGGCAGCTTGTGTTGCCAGCAAGGCGGATTTAGAACAAGCCAAAAACGCACAAAACGCTTTAGACCTTATATTTCACTCCTCAAGATGTGCTACCGATATAGTCGCTGCTGAAATCGCAATGGCTTTTAAAGAGTATGCGGGCCTTACTCTTGATGTTCCAGGGGGATATACCAAATCCGCGGATACGAATAGGGGGATAATAAGAGAGAAAATAAACCAATATGTACTGCAATGCGAATCACTGCAGCGTCATTGCCGCCGTGCACTGGAAGGTGCAAATTCACTTAGGGTGGTAGCACAGAGACATGTCGATGATACCGATGCCTTAGTGGCCGCTGGTAGAGTTTTGTTTGAACAAGCCCATGGTATAAAGCGATTGGCCATCACGCTAAAGAAGGGGAAGGCTTCAAGCCAACTTATTGCCGATTTGCAAAGAGATACTGGATTGGACTTCGGCCACCATCATGCTGATTTGATTATAGAGCGGGACTGTAACAACGCTGTCATCGACAGAGGACAAGCTACATTAGACATTTTGAATGCCAATGCTGAGATAAGAGATTGCAGTAGCAAAATCAATACACTCAAACAATTACCCGATTATTGTGCCCATGCAAGAGCATTAGAAGAGGCATTGATTCGCCAGATTGAAGCTCAGGATGTTGCTGATAAGGACATGAAAGAGGCGATGAAATTACTGGACCAGTCAGCCATAATACAAAAAACTATGGGCACGGCAGTTCAATTTGGTTGCATTGCTGATAAGGCTATTCACTCAATAATCGCCTCTTTACGTAAGCCCACATTATTATTTTCCGCTCTGATACAGGCTACCGACGCCATTACGCAGGCCGCTATACAGTATCTGGTTAAGTTATCTGAATTTAAGAAAGCGGCCCAATCTATCTACGATTTAACGGAGTTGGTCGATAACATTACTTCCGGGAAGACACAGGCTTATCTTAGCGACTGCGACAAACAACTTTTGCAAGCGATTCTGGTTATTCAGGCCGATGCACCAATATTAACTTCTAACCAACATCATCTCCGTACTCTCAATGAACTGGAATCAATGTGGTTAACGGATGACAACGTGGTGCGAGTTGATGTTTTAAATAAATTTGCCGTCCAAAGCCGCCAACAGGTTAGAGACAGTTTTGAATCGGTGTGTCAGGACTTGTCAGATATACTGAAGCGTTCACTGTTTAACAAAATTATTACTGGTGATGGGTCATCGTCAAATGAACGAGCTAATGATCTCCTTGCCAGAGGTTTACCGGATATCGCCGATCTAGAGGCGCCCTCTCAAAATTTAAAGCCTACGTTGATGTTTACAGATAAAGGAACAGTTAATCCCACTTTTTATGGTGCCGACAATGATACCATTGAGTTTCTGAATGTGCAGGTAGCATCGTTCCTACAAAAAGAATTAAGCAAACCTTCTGCTATTATAACCATCAGGCCGACTAATACAGTTTCGGAGAGCCATGCCGTTCAATGGGATATAGATGTAGCGCCCCCCCCAATATATTTAAACGCCCAGTGGAATAAAGATATAAATAGGAATATCAAGCTAAAAGATACCGCTAGTTGACATGATGTCAGGGTTGTTTCAGAACACTGAATTTGTAAGGTTCAACTGAGGGCATTGGGCGAGTATGAAGCGCGTAATGACGCTGGATAGATTCAGGTCAACCAACAATGTCTTCAGTATTGCAACGTGACCATAGATTCTTACCTATTAAATTGATGCCCCAAAATAAGTTAAGAATGGGTGATTTTTGAAAGATATTAAATGGCTATCAGCATTAATCTAATTCGAAGCTTACTCATCTTCACTTATTGTGCAGAGTCAGATGAAAAGTCATATCAATACAAGTTTTTTATATGTTGCGTGAAAACTAATTAATTATATGAAATATGATCATGTCAACAAGATAAATCAAATATTAGAGGGTGATCGATATGGACATAATTTTGAATACTAACACTATAGAAACAGTATGCAGGTCTGCGGCTCCCACAGGTAAACAGGCCCGTCAGGAACCTTTCGACAATCTCGTAACATGTATGAAGTGTCACCAACGGTGCAAAAGTGGGTCTTCCGCAACTTGGGTGGTTCAGATCATGCAAGGGAACTCATCACTCGCCGTCTCAGCAGCTCGAACCCGGCACGACCATACATTTGGCGTTTCAACATCTTCAGTCGGTTTACATGCCCCTCAACGACCCCGTTACTCCATCTGCAACAGATAGCTTCAACTATTGCGGCTGCATCAGATTCCATTCCTGCAGCAACCCGTTGGAGGTCAATCAGTCCGCTTTTGCTTACATTGATGAACCACGGGTTTAACAGTGTTTTATTTTTCGTTTTCAGCATTCTGTAGAAGTCGAGTGCCAGCTGCTGTGCCGTTTTCAACTGAGGCTCTTTTTCGCACATCAACCTGATGAACCGTGATGCGTAGTTTTCTTCCCCTTTGATTATTCTCCAGGGCATCAGCCAGCGGCTGACCCTTGAGGCTGAGGGACGACGGACTGAAGCCGAAATCGGATCTGACACACCTTTACGCCATCTGGCAATGGCATCTCTGACCGTTGTCTCACTGCCGGCGAAGCCCATCGCGGCCATTTCACGCCATATTAGGCTGGCGTTATGGTTGCCATTTTCACGTTGTTGTTCTAACCAGCCACGCCATGGATCAAGAAGACAGGGTTTTGGTGGTCGGGTTGACATCTCTGGGAACGTCACCGACTGTATCCATCGGCGAACAGTTACCCGTGATAATCCGGTGATGCGAGATATTTCTCTGATCCCTCGCCCATTTTTATGGAGCGTGCTGACTTCCGTCCAGCGTTGATGCCGCTTTTCTCGCCTTTGCTGTTTGATCCGTTCTGGAAGGAGAAGTACCGGTGATGTTGTTGGCTGACCATCTGGGGCATTCTTTTTTGGCAATAGTTCATTGGCAACCTGCTGTATCAGCGGCATATGCCTGTACATCAGACGCTCTAATGCATCACCAATATTCTTCAGAAGATGCCAACGGTCGGCGACCTGTCTGGCCTGCGGTGCACCCTCACGTGCGGCCATCGCATAGATGCCACCGCGATCCCGTGAGACAACCTGTATTTCCAACCAGGCCGCCACGATGCCATGCCCACTCATCGATCCCAACATGCGGAGTTACGGCCTGTACTGGTTCGGACGCCTGAACTACTGCGCTGGTTTGGATACCGGTGGCTGTTGCAGCCCACTTCCCTGCCTCGCCACCGGCGATTAGCCCAAGTTGATGCTGTAAATTCTGCAGAGCCTCTGAGGATTGCTGCCTCGAACCCGCGAAAGGGACCAGGGATTCAGCGAAGATTTTACGCGCGCATGGCGGGTTACGGCAGTACCAGTGGCGGACAGCAAAGGTCAGATAAAGTGTTTGCCCTGAACACGGGAGATGCTGTATACGCCGCCGCCGGCAACTATGTACGGAGCCACTGCGTTTCAGGCATTCAGGGCAATTGGCTGATTTTCGAGTGGCGCGAAGATTGATGTTCACCCCGTGCGGACTAGTAATTTGTTGGAGTACCTGCCATCCGCGCGGCAACCGCAACAGAGTCTGAAGTGAAGTCATTGAGTTGTCCCTAACTTAAAACAACTTAGATCCTTGTTAACTAATAAGTTTCATTTGTTTTCCACCACCCAAGTTGCGGAAGACCCGCAAAAGTAGACCAAGGGATCGGGGAATTATGGTGTAAAAGTGCACCACCCTGATTATTGATAAACTCTCCGTTTTTACGGAGATTTCCTTGGATGCTGTGCATGGAAACCATACTTAAAGTCAGAAGGCTTTCTCTTAAACAGGGGCTCTCTCAGAGAGCCATAGCCAAACAGCTACAAATATCTCGTCATATCGTCAGTAAATACCTCGCAATCGAGACTAAAGAGCCACCAACTTATAAGCGGACGCAGACTCACTATCCCAAACTGGGTGAATTCATTTCAGTATTAACACAACGGTTAACTGATGAGGCCAAACTCCCTGCCAAACAACGATTAACGGCCAGACGTCACTTTGAAAAACTCAGAACGGAGGGGTACCTGAGGTGGCCAGTTTTTGTTGACCACTACAGTCGGAATATCGAGGTTTTATCCAGTACTATCTGATGGGACTCAATGCCCATCGGCTCTGGAATGTTCACCGGGTTATGCGGCAATCACTGTTGGGAACTCTGGCGAATAAACATAAAAACACGGTAGCAAAGGTGGCCCACCGCCTGAAAACTGAGGTATCTGTGGGTGGGAAGACCATCAAAGCCTTACAGGTAGTCCGACACCAGACACAGGAAAAAAGACCTCTGGTGGCCACATTTGGTGGTTTGTCACTGGCATGGCAAAAAGATGCAATCATCACGGATAATCCCAAGCAGGTATTCAATGGATTATGCAGTGAAATTGTGTCGAGGTAATAGTACGGTGAACTCACATTCCAATTAATTTTCGTCTGGGTAACATGCCGTTATGTTCATCAGACGGAGAAGTAAAATGCCTAAACACTATACCCCTGAGTGTAAAATACACCACCTTGAGGCATGGCGGGCCAGCGGGCTGACTCGCCGTCAGTACTGTCAATCTCAGGGGATCAGTGAGGGGACCTTCAAGCACTGGCCTTCCCAAACAAAAAATAAATATAATCCCTCTCCCGGACTGCCCTCCGTCCTCCCGGTTCAGATAGCACGACCTTTACCGATTGATTCGTTGACCGACCCGGTCATGCTTTACCTCCCCGGGGGCTGCAGAGTGGCCTGCCAACCCGCTCAACTGGGTGATGTCTTCAAGGCCCTCAACTATGCTCAAGCCTGAACACCTGTTCCTGGCCGTCAAACCCGTCGATATGCGCCGCGGGATCGACACACTGACGCAATACGTCCAAGAGACCCTCAACGCATCCTGGCACGAGGGGGCCGCCTTCGTCTTTGCCAACAAACCGAAAACGCGCATCAAGGTGCTCCGCTGGGATAAGCACGGGGTCTGGCTCTGTGCCCGGCGCCTGCACCAGGGGCACTTCATCTGGCCCCGAGCAAACGACATCGCGTGGTCTTTGACCCCAGACCAGTTTGAATGGCTGATCACGGGGATTGACTGGCAAAAAATGCACGGTCACGACCTGTCTCGCTGGGTGCACCCGCCAGAAAATAAATCGGGCTCGTCTCAGTAAAATAAAACACCTTACCCACTGATAATAAATGGATATCCATGCTGTTGCAGGTATAATAGACAGCATGGATATCTCCGTTCTCTCGACCACAAATGACATCGACCAACTTCGCACTCTGGCTTTTACCATGGTGCAGTCACTCATGGCTCGAGATGCACTTATCCAGGAAAAAGAGCACCGTATCCGGTTGCTTGAAGAAGCATTGATGTTGGCTCGTCAACAGCGCTTCGGACGAAAAGGTGAAGCCCTCTCTGGGCTACAGCGTTCGCTCTTTGAAGAAGACACTGACGCCGATATTGCCGCCGCTCAAACCCAGTTGGACGCTCTGTTACCCAAAGACCGGTCAGATGAGACTAAAACCATCGTTTAACGCCCGTCCGCAAACCGCTGGCAGAACACCTCCCTCGTGTTGAGAAAGTGATGGCTCCCACATCAGACCACTGCCCTGATTGTGGGCATACGCTGCGCTTCATGCGTGATGAAATCAGCGAGCGGTTAGATTATATTCCGGCCCGCTTTGTCGTTAATCGTTATATCCGTCCCCAATACAGTTGCGATGGCTGCCAAACCGTGGTCTCTGCTTCCCTGCCTGCGACTCTCATCCCCAAAGGGCTGCCTGAGGTCGGATTGGTCACACAGGTTGTGGTCAGCAAATACCGGGATTACCAACCGCTCTATCGTCAACACCCCATCTTTACCCGCAGTGGTGTGGACATCCCTGTCAGTACGCTGGCCGGTTGGGTCGGTACTGCGGGTGTTGCACTGGAGCCACTGGTTGCATTGATGCGTCTGGAATTGCTGAAAAGAACGGTGTTACATGCCGATGAAACTCCGCTGCTGATACTGGATGCCAAACAGGGGGGCAAAGCCCGCAAAGGTTATCTGTGGGCCTACGTCAGTGGGGAAAAGACGGGACCCGCCATCGTCTGCTTCGACAGCCAACCCGGGCGAGCAGCGAAATATCCACAAGCGTACCTGAGCGGCTGGCGTGGTAATCTGGTGAGCGACGGCTACGCCGCCTATCATCCCCTGAACAATGGGGGTGAAGTCGTCAACGTGGCCTGCTGGGCGCATGTGCGGCGGGGCTTTGCGGACCTGTTCAAAGCCAATCAGGACCCGCGTGCAGAAACAGCCTTGAAGATGATTGGCCAGCTTTATAAGTTGGAAAAGAGTATCCGACACCGACCGGTCGATAAAATTCGGCAGTGGCGACAACGGTACTCGAAGCCCAGGCTGGAGGCCTTGTGGGTCTGGCTGGCGTGCCAGGTTAAAGCTTGTGCGCCGGGTTCGGCGTTATATAAAGCTATCCAATATGCGCTGAATCACAAAATCGCACTTTGCCGGTTCGTGGATGATGGCGAATTACCGCTGGACAACAACCGGTGTGAGCGCGCCATCAGGCCAGTGGTGATGGGGCGGTCGAACGGGCTGTTTGCGGGGTCATTGGCGGCGGGTCAACGCGCAGCCAACATCATGAGTCTGCTGGAAACCGCGCGGCTGAACGGTCTTGAGCCGTACGCGTGGTTGAAATCGGTGCTGACGCGTTTACCGGAATGGCCGGAAGAGCGCCTGCACGAACTGTTACCCTTCGCAGAAAACACCTTCACCGACTAACCGGTTCTGTGTCATGCAGAACCAACCTCTTACGTCAATGTGAGTTCACCGTACTATTACGTGTCGAGACTACTGGCACAGACTTGTGAACTCTGCGGAGACACAGATGGACCATTTGAAGTTCATCACATTCGCAGATTAAGCGATCTAAACCAGCCAGGGCGCCAGAATAAACCCATATGGGTCAAAATCATGGCATCAAGGCGACGCAAAACAATCGTCGTCTGTGTCAGATACCATGAAGACATTCACAGGGTACGTACAGCCAAAGATCAGGAGAGATGATACTGGAAAGCCGGATGAGATCGAAAGACTCATGTCCGGTTTGGAGAGAGGGTGACTGGAAAAGTACCGGGGACCCTGTAAATAATTCTGTGTAACTGCCACCGTATTAAAGGTGATCGCTCAGGCGGTCACCGAACTCGATAATAAAACGGCTCATCGCCAGCCGCCAGTTCTGGATCGGCATACTCCATTTTTTCGACGCATCCTTGATCGCCAGATAAATAACTTTTCGTACCGAGTCGTCTGTCGGGAACACCTTGCGCTTCTTGATGGCTGCGCGGATCACGCTGTTTAGTGACTCGATGGCATTCGTTGTGTAGATGGCCTTGCGGATATCGGGTGGATAGCCGAAGAACGTATTGAGATTTTCCCAGTGTGCACGCCAGCTTTTGCTGATTTGCGGGTATTTGTCGTCCCAGGCAACCGCGAAGTTATCCAGTGCCATCAGCGCCGCCTCTTCTGTCGGAGCCTGATATACCGTTTTCAGCCCGCCGGTGACGGCTTTGTAATCCTTCCACGAGACGTATTTCAGGCTGTTGCGCACCATATGAATGATGCACAGCTGGATGTGAGTCTGCGGATACACGCTGTTTATCGCATCCGGGAAGCCCTTCAGTCCGTCCACGCAGGCAATCAGGATATCCTGAAGCCCCCGGTTTTTAAGCTCTGTCAGCACACTGAGCCAGAACTTCCCCCCTTCATTTTCTGCCAGCCACATGCCCAGCAGTTCTTTCTGGCCTTCTGTATTAATGCCCAGAGCAAGGAAGACGGCTTTGTTAATCACGCAGCCACCCTGGCGAACCTTCACCACAATACAGTCAAGATAAACAATGGGATACAGTGCATCCAGAGGTCTATTTTGCCACTCTGTCACCTGTTCTTTAACTGCATCGGTGACTTTAGATATCAGCGTGGGCGACACATCAGCATCGTACATCTCTTTGAAGGTGGCGACGATTTCACGGGTGGTCATGCCTTTGGCGTACAGGGATAAAATCTGACTGTCCATCTGCGTGATACGCGTCTGATTTTTCTTTATCAGTTGAGGCTCGAAGGTGTTTTCTCGGTCGCGAGGCGTGTTCAGTTCGATTTCACCGTCGTCGCACAACAACGTTTTGGATGAATAGCCGTTGCGGGTATTCGAGCCTGCTTTCGGGGCATTTTTCTCATGCCCCAGATGGTCAGTCAGCTCGGCATTGAGCGCCGTTTCGACGGTTAACTTCGTCAGCATGCGGGAAAATGCATTGAGGTCGGCTTCGGTTTTAAGGCCTTTAGCCAGTTCAGCCGCGAAGGCCTTGAGTTTCTTTTCGTCCATAATTTGCCTGTCTCCGTTACTGGAGTGAACATACCAAAAACAGGCAATTACACAATTTTAATTACAGTCTCGGTGTTGGGTTATATTACAGCAAAAAATGTTGGCCGACTCACCTGAACTGTATTAGATACCTCTTTTTGTCGCGGGTCCTATTCAAGATAAATTTCAATTGAATTAATCATCCTCAGTTAATAATAGTGCTATCACAACCGTCCCCCTCAGTGCAGGGAAAACAATATTAAAACTTCAGATATTCTTTTGCTGATTCCGTCATGGTGGTGATTGTCGACGTCAACAACTTAATAAGGGAATCGTAAAGAGAGTTGGCCGAACTGTACTTCGTCGTCACCGTCTGACAAGTTGTTTTAATATTTTCCGCTTGTGCATTAAATCCGGTTAGCCAGGCTTGGTATTTTGCTGGGTTCATCGTAATCGTGCTTTGTGTAGTCAGGTTAAACAAATCACTTACCATTTGTTGTACAGGGCTAAGATCCACTGTAACAACATATCCACTGCTCCCATCTTCAAATTCAACCAGTACAACACAATCATCATTAAGGCCTAATGCGGCGGCCCATTTTTTGGCCTCTTCTTCTGTGACCGTTGTGCTAACAATAGACTCGGATTGTTCAGGGTAGATGACAAACTCAGAATTACACTTTATCGATCGAGTTTGTTGGATAGTAGACAACGTCTCCAATAACTCTATCAATTTAGTGACTTCAAGCTTGATATTATCACCGGATGCTGACGTAAACTCAGCAAGTTTGGCCTGAATTGCAGTAAATTCCCGCCAGTACTGCGTCTGTTTTTCCACTGCATTTTCAAAATTACTTAAATACTCTTCGTTTACGGTATCCATGAGATCTCGGATCTTGTCGCAAATATCCCTATCGGCAATCGAATGAGTTCCGCTGGTAGAGCTACTAAGAGTGGCCATGAGTAAACTGTCTGTTGATGCTGTTGACATCAGCGCTCCTTCAGTCAGTTCGAGCGCAGCTAAACCTTTCTCATTGAGTTCAAGTATTTTCACGCTCTGAAATTCATTAAGAAAACGATTGAATAACAACTTTCGTGAAGAAAAATTATCTAAAGAAGGATGGTTGCATCCCTGACTGAGGGTATCACGCATTTTTTGTAGCGTTGTCCCTAGCCCTCCTAAACTCTCATTATGGACATTTATCCTTTCAGGTTTGGTGGCTGAGTTAGCAGCCGTTGTCGCAAGGTTAACATCGTGTTTATTTCTGGATTCATTTACAAAAACCGGACTATCAGAAATAACTTTAGTGACTACCATATTTTTAGCCTTTTATAGAAAGCCCTGCATTTTACATAATGACAGGGCTATATTATAAATAATGCATAAATTAGATCTTGCAACCCATGATTGCAGCATCACGCGCCTGCTTAATATCATCAACCATGACCTGGATCAGTCTAAGCATAAACTCTTTCAACTCTTTGACTTTTTCCGTCTCCTGTCCGGTATTTTCTTTGATAGACTGTGCGATACTACTACTTTGTTCTGCTATTTTTTGTTCTGCGGCCGCTATGTGAGTGTAATTACCGGAAACGCCTTGTGCCATATTGTTTAATGACTGCCCGGTAGATTGGAGCATCTGACCGGCGCTTATACTTTGCTGGGCGGTGCCAGGTCCTTTAAAGGACACAAAGCTACCAATAGACCCTGCGGTAAATGAGGTTGCCCCACCAACAATAGCCCCAGTCATCTGGGTCACACCTTGTTCCCTAATACTATCAGCGACACTGCTGACCAACGCCCGAGAGATGAGCGTAAAATCTGAACTAAATTTAGCTAATGCGATATTACCATCCTTAACAGCATTCATGATGATCAATAGCATTTCCAAAACATCGGGGGAAAGATTTTCCAGATTATCGAGAATACTCGACAAGTCTGCTTTCAATTTGACAGTCTCTTCTACAGACAGTCCATGTGTGGGTGAACGGAGTGGAACCCCTGCAGCCAATCCATTAGTTGCACTCTTTAGCGGAAGATTACTCCCTGCAGTAGCCTCACACAGAGGTAGTGAGGTGATATTTTTTTTCCCTCGAATATTTTCACTATTTGTAAGACCTTGAGTAGAGCCATTTGTGGCATTTGTGGCGTTTGTATTATTTGTTGCATTTGTATTGTTAATTAACATATAACCCCCTTTAAACAGTACCTAATCGTTCAATGTTATGAAAGCCAACTTGTAAAGCCTGGGCTCGCTCAGTAAGCACTGAACACATTGCTTGATTTAATTCTCGCGAATACTCACTTGCTGCCTGAGACTGTTTTGCCAGATCTTTACGAATATTACTCAGATGCTTGATATCACCTTCATCTATTCCCAAGTCAGCTAACGCATCTGCAGCTTCTTTTTCATTAACACCCGCAAGAATATTTAACGTTGGTGATACAACTGTATTCAGCGCTGCGGTAATCGCCTGAACGAGTTGCGCGAGGTGGATAATTTTACTCATTGTGGTGGCAGCTTTACTTGCGGACTCGACAGTTGCTTGAACGACCTGAGTCGTTGCTTTTACTGCGGCTGTTGTTGCAGCATTCACGGAAGTCTGTGCGACCTGAGCGGCAGCGCTTGCCGCCCTAGACGCCGCCTGCGACATCCCGACACCAACAACAATTGAAGGGAGGATAAGAATAACTGTCGTCAAAATGGCCGAGGTAATTAAAGTACAATATTCTTCGGCTTTTTTTATATCCTCCTCACTGGCTCCTGATTCTTCTGCGATATATGCAACTAGAGCAGCAAGCGTGTATTTAACAATATAACTGATGCCTTTATTAATTTGATCTGACAACCAACTCATTGGGGAAAAATCAATGGTAAACTGTAAAGCGATATCTGTGGCCACAAATGCCGCAGAAGTTATTGCCAAAGCAAGCCCTATCCCTCCGGCAAGACTCATACCGCCCGATGGAATAGCCGCTATAACACTGACAATGGCGAGAATAGCACCGGCAATCGCTGCAAAAATAGAGAGCCCTTTACGGAGCTTTGCGGCTGCCAGCTGTTTTTCTTCTATTTCGTTGGAGGTTTCCTTCAACTCATTTAATCTGGCATCATTGACCGCTTTCATGAGTTTAGATTGTGACTTTATAGACTCAGCATTATTCTCACCGACAGTTTGCAACATCGCAGCAATCAGTTCGATAAAACGCCCAAGGATGTTTTTCTTGGCTTCCGGCGAAGCAATAAACTGTGATGGGTAGTTTTTTTCAGTTTCTTTTACATCGTTATATGCCTTATTGGCATTATCCGATGCTGTAGCACATGTCGATAGCGCTAACTTATAAGTATCTTCAGCCTGTGTAAGTTTCCCTGATGTTTTCTTTTCATTTACTTCAGCTTGTCGTTTTAGTAACAACGTCTCCTGATATTCACTATCCTCAGGAGTCAATTGACTCAGTTTATCTGTGAGTTCTTGGAGTAATTTTTCAGCGGTTTGGTGCTGTTCCTTTGCCTCAGCAAGTTTATCGGATGCCGTATCGAGTTTTTCAACAGCATCGGCTAAATCATCAATAGCAGCCTCAAGCGCATCCGACAGACCCGTATAGGTCGCTTTCATTGCAGTGTAACTGACGATCAACGCCGCCAAATTATTCTTAGCATCAACTTCCGACACATCTGAAGCAACCTGCGTCATTTGCCCTAAAAGCAATGTCAATTTAGCCTGACTGGTTAATTGTTCTTTTCCAGCCGTTGAGGGCTTGGCCAATGTCGGTTGGCCTTCAGTAAGGCTTCTAATAACCTCACTGCCTTTTAGCAGCATCTCGACATCAGCCTGGATGGCATGAGGACTATCTGTTGCATTAATACTGTTAGGCAACAGTGCAGCGTTGACATTGGTATTTACGTACAAATTAGCTTTGGCCGGTGAAATAAAGTCTCCACTCATGGCGGTTTCTCCTGTGCGGAAAATCGGTTATCACTTCAGTGATCAGGAATCCTTAATTCCCGAACCAGAAGCAGTTACAGTCATTTCCCCCAGTTCTCCAATCAGCAAATCTACCGCCGCGGAGCCAGACAATTGCTGCGTTATACTAGAGGAAATTTTGCGTAATAGTGGCTGAGTGCCTGATAGAGCGGAGGTGGACGTCCTTCCTTTCAGCAATACGTCAGCGTCTGCTCTGACAATGTCAGATGAATGTTTTGTCTCAACTGTTTTTTGTAAAATAACATCCATTTGTTGAACCTTTACTCCGGAAATAGTGGTATCATTCATGATATGTCCTCCCCTACGGTTGAAGAGGGTTTACTTAATAAAGCTAAATAGGTTGTGGCTTTATTGATAAGTTCATCATCTTTACTGTTTAATATCACTGACTCGAAACAGTCTTTTGCTATCTCAATATTTTGCAAACAAAGTTGGCATTGCCCCATCAAATAGACAGGGGAATAATCAAATTTCGGATCAACGGTAAAACTTAGACCATACAAGTCATATGCCCGCTGATATTGTTTTTTAAGGTGACAAACCGCTGCATATCCTTTTAAATAATCGGGATTTTGGAAATCATAAATACAGAGAAACTTGAAAAACAACTCAGCATCATCAAGTCGCCCCTTTTCATAAAAATCATAAGCATATGCGTAAATACCTTCCAGGGTATTTTTGGAAACACCTTGAATTTCTGCCATGCTCGCCCCAAGCGATAAAGCAGATTGCATCTGTTCGGCTAATTCATTGGTGTTCTCGATCGTAGTATCTACTGAACTCATCAGCTACCTCCTGGTACACTGGTTGAAAGTGACCCGCTTAAAGCATCCACTCATAATCGAATATTACCCTTTCAATATGTGTACAGTTAAAAGCAAGTACATAAAAAAAACTATCAAGTATCGCTCATAAAAAAAGATGGCCATTTCACTCATTATTCTGAGTGTGAGGACGATGCCTCATGGGATTCACCACCTTCTTCTGATGTGTTGAAATCATCATGATTTTCAGTACTCCCGGCTCGGTCAACATCTTCAAGCCACATTAATAAACGCAGAACCGCATCAATCTCCTCAAGACAGACATAATCATACCGACGGTGTGTGCTGTATATGCGCCGGGCTAGTTTGATATCCCTTATCACAGGTACACCAATTTCTTCAGCATAAGCTCTGACCGCAAGTGCTACCTGATTATTTTCTCTTACCGCTATTAATGGAATAGGAGATAAATTAGGTTTGAAGAATATCCCTATCGCGATATGTGTAGGATTGGCAATAATAAGCCGTGAATTACTAATGTCAGATTTTAGTTGCTCAGACAAAATTTCTCTGTGCAATTCTTTCCTACGAAATTTAAGCTCAGGATCACCCTCCTGTTCTTTAAATTCTCTTTTCACTTCTTCTTTATCCATTTTCATATCCTTCATAAAAAGAAAATACTCAGCAATGTAATCAAAGATAAGAACGATGATTAGACTTCCCAAACAATACAAAACAAGCAATAACAGCAATTGCCCCCAAGTTTGTAGCAACAAAGAAATATCCCCGTCCAAGCCAATAAAAAATAATTTTTTATTACCATTCCAAAACACATAACTGGCAGCGGTAAAAAAAGCCAAATAAAGAAGTGTTTTAACAAAGTCTTTTAACGTACGCAGACTGAATATTTTTTTGAAGCCATTAACAGGATTAAGAGCATCAAAATTAATTTTGATGGCTTTAGATGCAAATTCCAATTGACTCTGCATCCATGAAACAAAAGCAGTAGCAATCACACATAGCAGAATAAAAGGTATCAATGACATAAACCCGGCAATGACGATACTTTTCACATACACTTCTGTTCTAATTTTAAATTGATGATTAAAAACATCTTTCAGTAAATCAATGAGCTGATTAACGTCAAAGAAATAAACCAGATAACAGACCCCACATAGCATGACACAGGTGACCACTATGTCACGACTCTTCATAATCTGCCCTTTTTCGGCAGAATCTTTTAGACGTTTATGTGTCGGTTTTTCAGTTTTACTCCCCATACGTTAATTTACTCCGTAAAATAGCTTTGCAATAAGTTTATGGGTATTGTAAATGACATTACTTTTTCAGATAATACTGGTGAAAAGTAGATCAAAAGGATCAAAAATGCCAAACCACTTTTAATAGTTAGAGAGATAGAAAAAGCATTAAGTTGAGAAGCAAACCTGGACAACAATCCGAGTAATACCTCCGCACCAAGCATCACAGCAATAACAGGGCTGGCAAGAATAATTCCCTGAGTCATCATAAAACTTAAAAAACCGGTCATTTGATATAATTTCGGGCTAATATCACTAAAGGGTTCGCATAATTGATAACTACGATAAACGGCCTCTAGCATCAGTTTCATTCCGCCATTACTCAAATAAACAACGGCTGCAAATAAACTAAAGAATTTCGCTAACTCTGAAGTATCAACACCGGTTGCCGGATCAAGTGTGCTACTCAAAGTCGCGCCGCGTTGGTTATCGATAAAACTGCCTATGATATGAAATATCCAGAATGGCGATGCCAATAGACAGCCAAGCAGTACACCAATAAGAACTTCCCGCGAGACTATAAATAATAATTGATGCGTTGCAACGAGACTGAAATCCATAGAATAAAAGGGTGAAAGTCCTATAGCAACAAGCGCAATCACAGGCATCCTTACGACTCCCGGAATATTTCCGCCACTGAGAAATGGCACAAGGAAAAATATCGGTGCTATTCGGCAATACCCTAGCGATGCAGAAGCAACAATATTATGAATAAAATAGAATAATTCATTTTCCATTTTAGCCCTTAGCCATCGCTAAACGTACCACTTCATAACCAAATGCCAGTATTTTCTCGCCATACCAACCACTCATCAAAAATAAACACAAACTGACGGAAATAAGTTTTATGCCAAATGGCAGGGTCTGTTCCTGAAGTTGTGTTACGGTCTGAAAAAGTCCAACAAGTAAACCTATAATTGTCGCAACAGCAATGGGTCCTGCTGAAAGAACAAGAACCAGATAAAGGGCTTTATTACCCACAAAAACGACATCGTTCATAACTCCTCCCGAGACTATCCGCCGGTAGTAAGCTCAACATATTGTAAAATTAACCCTTTAGACAATAAGGTCCAACCATCCATTGCAACAAATAAAATCAGTTTAATCGGCGTTGATATTGTAATCGGGCTCATCATCATCATACCCAGAGTCAGTAAAATACTTGATATCACCAGATCCACAACGACAAATGGCATATAGATATAAAATCCTATTTTAAATGCGCTCTTGATTTCACTGAGTGCATATGCCGGTAACAGCGAAAGTATAGAAATATCACTGTTGTCACCTTTGTAACTTTCAGAATACTCACTAATAGATCTATTTTTTTGTATGTTTTCAAAAAAATCTGTTAGCTCAGGATCAGCATATTTTATTAAGTAATTTCGATACCCATCCAGGCCAGTATTTACAAAATTCACAATGGATGAAACGTCAGTAAATGAGACATGATCCTCCTGACTTTGTGTATAGATATCCTGAGCTACTGGCATCATAACAAACAGTGACAGTAATAGTGCCACGCCATTGAGTGTCACGTTAGAGGGTACTTGCTGTAAGCCCAGAGCATTTCGTACAATAACAAATACAATAGAAAACTTCACAAAACAGGTACCTGCCGCAATAATAAACGGTAGTAAGGTAAAGAAAGACAGTACCGCAATTAATGAAATGCTATTTGTCATGTTGGCTCTCCTGTAGCCAGGTCGTTATTTCCACACCTAGCCGTCCATCAAATTGCAGTAGCTCCCCGCGACCGATTAATACACCATTAACCCGTATTTCAATCTCGTGTTCGATATCTTGTGGTAAAGGATAAATTTTATTTTTTGACAACTCCTGAATATCATTCAATTTTAAGATACGGCGATATATGACGAATTCCAGTTGAACAGGAAGCTGGTTCATGTCATAAATTGGCTCAACATCTGTCTCAACCTCAATTTCTACCTCAGTTTCAGTTTCGGTCTCGAGTTGTTCTGGTTGTTCTGGTTGTTCTGTCATAGTAAATTCATCACTCCATTCATAATGGAAAAGGTTACGATTAAAGCAACGGACTTGAGTACTGATATTCTTGATAATTAAAATATCGCCACATTCAATACGTTTAAAAAGATGAAAACGTATTTTTGTACTGCCCAGTATAAATTGTACCGGCCATCCGATATCCTGGAAACAGGAAAAATCAATGTGATCTGTTTCAGGCTGAAAATTTAACTCATCCAGCCAGACAGATACCTCTCTTGTTCTAACCTGTAGCATGAGTTTATTATTCAAAGTGCTATTTTGTATGACTTCACTTATTACCAACTTTTCGAAACTGATCTCAGGGATAGCGATGGAAAAAGGGCGTTCAGTCAAGGACAACCAATTTAATATCAGCCGCTCTGTCTTTTCCGTCAGCGCCATTCCTGCTAGTTTTGGTGACGCAAGCGCGATCAGTTCGTAAAGACGTATCCAGCCACTCCATTTTTTTTCACTATCAGTAACCTTTACCCATTTTCCTTTGAAATCCGGGTAACCAAGCGAGACAACCTCCTCGCTCTTTTTCCACTGTTTAGCTGCGAGGGTCAGGTTATGTTCGCGCATATCAACTACCTTTAAGCGCAACATTATTAATCATCCTCTTCATCATTTGTTTCATGCCGAGAATGGTTTCTGCCTTGTGAATTTTGATCTAACTGCCATTTACTTGCATCATTATTATCTTGAAGTGCATGGGTTAACCGATCCTCCACAAGTTCATCAGAGGGTTTCAGCGTCATAGCACCTTCTGAATGTTCACTAATAATGACTGAATGGTTTTCACCCCATTGTTGAAAGCGATAGATCAACGTCCCTGGATTCCCGTCTTGACCATCAGTTATATTGCCAGTATTTATATGCTGTTGATTTTCCGGCAATGTCGCACTTGTATCTACTGAGTTCCTTAATCCTAATAGCTGTTCTGGTGTTTGTTTGATTAAGGGGATTATAGATTGCAAAATATTTTGAACTTCAGACTCTATATCCTCACCTAACGCAGTAGTATCACTACCAACTTCAAACTTTGTGTCTTTAGCTAACGCAGTAATATCGCTACCAACTTCAGATCCAATGTCCTTACCTAACGCAGCAATATCGTTAGCGGCTTCAAACACAATTTCCTTGTTTAACGGCGCAATATTATTACTGATATTGAACGCATCACCTTTTATACTTTGGGAAAGGATTTTATCCTGTGCCTGACGATTATCTACTGCACTACTTGTGATTTTTGTATCTGCTCTCGCCGTTGCCCAGGATCTTTGCGCTTCTTGCGTCATCACATGAAGACTATTTTCAGCACGCAGACTCTGCTGATTGATTTTCGTATTTATTTCACTACCGAGATAATTTCTGTACCCAATTGTTCCCGTTGTGGATGGCACTTCCACAGTTTGTAGAGGCAGCATTATTTGCTGTGCAGTCAGTTCAATTTGTTCAATATTGCGAGTCTTTTTTTTCTTATTTTTCAGCAGCTTTTCTTCAATTATTGATGAGATTGAACGGGTGCTGTCAGTCGCAATATTTTGTTGACCGATCTTAATATCTGCAATTTTGTCCATTGTATTTTTCCTCCTGCTCAACTTCTTCTTGCTGTAGCTCCACCTTATTCTTTTGGTGCAACAGCTTGGATTTTAGGCGCTCATATTTTTCTTCTTTAAGCCACCAAATTTTACGTTTTTCAAGCTGATACTTACGTTCGATGTCCAGTGCTGCTCTTTTGTCATCTAATTCTGAATACTCTAAATCGACAATGTTCATTTGTTGTTGAATAACAGATATTTTTCTGAGTAATTCATAAATTTTGCTCCGGGTAATAATGGCACCGTTCAGCGCTTTCATATTAAGAAGTTCTTCAAGAACCTTGAGCTTTTTCTGTAACTCTTCCTGCTTTTGTCTAAGTTCTTCATCTTCTTTATTTATCTTCATCAATTCAGCTTCACACGCCGTTTTAATAAGAGTGGTTCGGTGAATGAGTCGTTTAACATTAGTTAACAATATTCATCATTCCTTGCAGCGTTTCTGGGAATGTTGAAGTAGAGTCAACAGATTGACATAACCATTTCATCAATTGAGAACGTACGTTCATGGCACGATCGTTCTCCTTATTTTGTCCTGCTTTATACTCACCAAGGTCAATGAATAACTGGAGCTCATTTAGAGTCGTTAATATTTTCCTAATATCTGTCGCCATGTTTCGGTGGTTTTTTTCTGTAACTTGCCCGAAGACGCGGCTAACACTTTTAAGCACTTCAATCGCGGGATAGTGTCCCTGCCCGGCCAGTTTTCTACTGAGATAGATATGCCCATCCAGAATTGAGCGAATTTCATCACCTAGAGGATCAGATTCATCTTCTCCTTCCAGCAGCACAGTATAAAATGCAGTGATGCTGCCGTTGACCGTCACCCCTGGACGCTCTAATAGTCGGGGAAGACTGTCAAACACCGAAGCCGGATAACCTCGCCTGGCGGGAGGTTCGCCTGCAGCAAGTTTCATGTCACGCAACGCACGGGCATATCGTGTTGCTGAATCGATATATAGAACAACGCGTTTCCCTTGATCACGGAAGAATTCTGCCACGGTCGTCGCCAGTAATGCCGCATTGCAGCGGTCAACTGCCGAAAAATCTGAGGTTGCATATATAAGGACACAATGTCCGGCTTTAGACGATTTTCTGAGTGACTCAGCGCATTCAGTGACTTCACGGCCACGCTCACCAATCAAACCAATAACAAAAACATCTGCACTGGTGTGCTCTATCAGCATGTGCATCAACACGGTTTTACCGCATCCTGCAGAGGAGAAAATTCCAATTCGTTGTCCAATACCACATGTCAACATGCCATCAATAACACGAATACCCGTCACCAGTGGTTCACTGATCACCGCTCGCTGTAAATAAGACGGAGGCGGTGTGTCTATCAGTCGGTCCTGTTCTGAAACATTATTCGGTTCAGATGTTAATCGTTCAATAACCTGGCCTGATGCATCAAGAACAGCACCAAGGAAAGAATTTTTGACTTTTAACGTCAGCAGGCGCCCTGTCGGTTTAATAATGGCTTTACTGCTTAACCCAATAGAACTGCCAATCAAGTTGAGCAACACATAGCTGCCGCGAAATCCAACGACCTGCGCCCTGGCCACTGGCTCAGAGTCGTGCCAGCTCTCAAATACTTCACATACTTCCCCGATTGAGACACCGGCGAGTGCGGTCTCAATTAAATGACCAGTGATGCTATTTGGATAGCCAAAGCTCTTTATTAAACGAAGCTGATTCATATGCCCTCGCTAATATCAATTTGACTAAAAGTCATATTGTTTTAAGTACGTTAAGGGAGACCGTTTCTGTGAGCTCACCATAGGAAAGCACTTCGAGATCACGGAAACTTGTCTCAAGAAATTTTTTAATAAAACGTCGTATATCAACAGATGTCAGCAACACTATTTCTTTTATCGGCATATTTAACCCATCGAGAGCGACTTTAAAGAGATCTATAATCGACTCAGCCTCCGCCGGTTCGAGGTTCAGGAATGTACCTGCCGCGGTCGGTCTTATACCATTTCGGATTTTTTCTTCTAATATCGGAGAAACAACGACAGCACGTATTTCTCCTGCATGGGCGAATTTGTGACAAATATATCTCGCCAGCGCTCCTCGAACGTGTTCAACCAAGATAATGATATCCTTTTCGCGCGGTGCCCATAATGCAAGGGATTCCATAACAAGCCGCATGTTACGTACAGATATTCGTTCCTGAATAAGACGTTGTAATACTTCCGCTATCCTTTGGATGGTAATATATCTCAGCACTTCCTTAAGAAGGTCAGGGTATTTCATTTCCATTTGGTCAAGGATATATTTCGTTTCTTGAATGCCAAAATATTCACTAATATTATGAGCCAGATACACCGATAGACATTTATATAGTTCGTCGTGGGCACTTCTTGTTTCATATCCTACCGATGATAATTTTGTAGCATCTTCTGGCGTTACCCAATAATATTGTTCATCATTCTTTGCAGTAATAATTGGTTTGATATCAAGAGATGATAACATATCTTCAGAATAATTAATTATTCGCATGAGATCAAAGTGTATAGTGAACTGATCAGCACGCACTTCGTTAAGCAAAAGAACAATGTCATTATCTTTAAGGTCTTCACCTTCACGAATGATTACTCCTGGTAATCGAATACCATACTCAACAAAAAACTGGCTTCGTATTCTTTCTGATAATTGTGAATGTGACAATTTTACAACTTGACTATGAGATACCAGCAATACCAAAGGGATAGTTTCAGTCATAACCGAGTCAAGTTTGTTAATGATTCCTAGTGCGTTACTGTCCTCGGCATAATCAAATTCATCAGCTATATTAGAACTAGTTGAATCAGCAATTCCCTTTTTCTGATTTTTCCGCCAAAAATTGAAGTAAAAATAAGCCAATAACCCGCAGGCTAACAAAGCAAATACAATAAAAGGAAAGCCCGGTAAAAATCCTAACCCCAGCGCTAATACCGCGGTCACGACGATGGCAAATGAATTCCTCAGTAGCTGTGATATTATGCTTTTACCCATATTATCACTGTCACCATTCACACGGGTCACAATGAAACCGGCACTAATCGCGATCAACAATGCAGGTATTTGTGATACCAAGCCATCACCGACAGTCAGTATGGTGTAAACCGATAATGCTGTTGAAAAATCCATGCCATGCTGGCCAACGCCAACCGATAACCCTCCAATGATGTTGACAAAGATGATGATAATATTAGCAATAGCATCACCTTTAATAAATTTCATTGCCCCATCAAAAGATCCGTAGAGTTGGCTTTCTCGTTCAAGAACACTACGCTTATCTTTGGCCATTTCCGCATCAATCATTCCGGCACGAAGATCGGCATCGATACTCATTTGTTTACCGGGCATACCATCCAGAGAGAAGCGTGCCGCCACTTCGGCAACTCGCTCCGCACCCTTAGTAATCACGATAAACTGAACAATGGTCACGATAGAAAAAACGACGAAACCGACAGCAAGACTATCCCCTATAACAAACTGACCGAAACTGGTAATAATTTCACCCGCATCGGCTTCAAGTAAAATTAACCGGCTAGTACTTATTGATAATGCAACACGAAATAGGGTCGTTATCAATAGAATGGACGGAAATGATGAAAAGCTCAGTATGCGATCAATATAAAAAGATCCCATAAATACCAATATGGCCAGCACCATATTAAGTCCGATCAAAAAATCAACCAGATATGTAGGCAGTGGAATGACTAGCATTGAGATAATCATCACCATCAAAAGCAAAATGATTAGCTCGGGATGATTACGCGCATTTTTTAGTATTTGATTTAGCACTTTTGATCACCATAGATTGGGGCTTCATTCACTTTACCCATATTTTTAATACAGTTTAAAGTTCTCATTTATATAACTTTTACCAAGAACGACACGCAGATACTCAAGGATATCTTGTAACGCCTGTTCTTCGGAAAAAAGTGTCATCGGCAGTTTTTGAAACCCTCGATAAAGAGTCAGAAGCAGCGTCGATGTTTCTTTTCTGGTCGCTTGTTTTAATGTCTTTTGTAGAATATCGGCAAGTTCTATATCAATCGACTCTGGTTTTTTTAAAATTGATA